>CAITYE010000194.1 GCA_903896535.1 uncultured Paracraurococcus sp. | reverse complement strand
CACTCGAGAAACCGATGCGCCCCTTGGGGTGCCACAGTCCGCTTTCGGGTGCGGCCACGCCCCGCGGGGGCGCGGCCGCGGCCCTCGCGGGGTTCAGACGCGGGACTGGCCCTGGGCGGCAAGGCTGCCACGCCGGGCACGCAGGCTGCCCAGCCCAACCAGCGCCATACCGAACAGCGCGAGCGAGGCGGGCTCCGGCACCTCCGCCACCTCGACCGTGAGCGGGGTCATCGAGACATTGACCGTGCCGCTACTGGCGAAGACCAGTCCGGTGACGAAGGCCAAAGGGTTGTCGGGGTCAAGGCCGAGTGCGGGATCGATCCCCTTCACCGTGAACCCAGTCACGCCGCCCGGGCTGCCACCGAGGAAATCGAAGGGCGTGCCGGCCAGCACGGTGCCGAGCAGCACCGTCTGATCGAAGGAATAGACCTGATAAGAACCCGAGAAGCCCGGCAGGGTCGGGAAGGTGGCGCTGGCAATCAGCGGGCTGCCGGGGGTGACCGCGTACTGGTAGCCGGTGGAGACGATCGGGCCGATGAAGACCGGCACCGAAGGCAGCGCGTTGAAGACGAAGGAATAAACCGGCACCGGCCCAACGGTTATGGTATTGGCCGGCACCAGCGGGCTATCGGCCGTCTGGCCGCTGCCGATCGGGGTATTGCCAATCGCCAGGCCCGCGAAAGCCAGGCCGCTTTGCCAGGCCGTATCAGACCAATTGGAGACCCCGAAGCGCAGCGCGTAGCTGCCCGTCGTTGGCACGATATAGTCGGCTTGCACCCAACCGGTGTAGCCGCATCCTGCGGCGTAGCAGGGGCTGCTGTTCGGCAGCAGCGGCGCCCAGTTCACCCCGCCCGGCACGATCGGCACGCTGGATGGGGTAAGGGTCGCGGTCACGCCCGGGAGGCCGAAGCCGGGGATGATGGTGCCAGAGGGTTGCGTGCGCGCAGTGAACAGGACGGTGGTCTCGCCAGTTCCGACGTTCTTCACCTCGGCGAAGGCATAGTCGGCATAGCCGGACCCGTCGGAGGTCACGTAGTTAAAATTATAGCGCAAATCGGTGCCGGCGGTGGCGAAGAAGGGGTTGGTGACGAGTTCGGAGCCATTGGTCCCGCCAATGCCCGCCAATTGGCCGGCCCCGGAGATCCCGCCCTTGGTGGAGACATAGCCGTAGGTGGCGGCGCCAGGCGGGGCGGTGACGACGTCGTTCGGGCCCATGGTGCCGCAGGTACCGATGCACTCGGCGGTGGGCGCGATTTGCGCCGGGGGGGGGATGACAGGGGGGGCGCTGGCGCCGAAGGCGGGGTTGTTCGTGGCGAAGCTGGCGCCGAAGACGGCGAGCAGCGCGCCGCCGGCAAGGCCGGGGGCCCGGCGCACGAAGCTGGCACTTTTTTGCCGCGGCCGGAGGCGCATGCGGCACGCCAATTTTTGACAGTTTTCCGGAACCAACATGGAAACCTCCTTTGTTTCTGGAGACAGCCGTATCAGTACGAAGCCGGAATATCAACGAGTAATTTACTAAAACAATTTCGGTAAATTCACGTTTCGGTCAGCGCGAGCCTCGCTGCCCGCTCGCCTACCAGAGATAGGGCCAGCGCCGCGCCTGGAACTGCTGCTGCGCCGCGGTCAGCGTCACCTGATCGGCCAGCCCTTCGCGGGCCGGGTAGGTCGGCGGCGGTTCCCGCCAGCAATCCACGCCGCCGATGGAGCGCGTGCAATAGGGCGGGTCCTCGACCGGCTCCCGCGCCGGCTTGCAGTGGCTTTGCCCCTGGTCGAGCCGGACGATCGAGCAATCCTTGCCCGTGGCGAGCGAGATGGCGGCATCGGCGATGTCGCGGCCGATCACCGCGGTGCTGACGGCATTCGCCCCCGCCATGCTGCCATAGAGCACCCCGGGGGCGGCGCCGCAGCCGGCCAGCGGAAGAAGGAAGCAAAGGGAGAGGAGGCGCATGGCCACCAGACTAGGCGCGATAGGCTTAACGCTCGCCCAAGGCCCTGCTATGGACACGCCCTGCCTTTAGGGCAGGCTGCGTTCACCTGCGTGCGCGCACCCTGCTCTAACTTTTGTCTGGTCGCGGGATTCAGCGTGCGCGGCGATTCCGCCGCAACGCATCCCGGTCTAAGGAAGCGCCGTGCCCGATATTCTGGACGAGGCCGAGGAAGAATATCGCGCCGAACGCGCCCAGGCGATGCTGGCGCGTTATGGCTGGATCCTTGGCCTGGCGGCGCTTGCCGTGGTCGGCGGCCTTGGTGCGCGGGAAGCCTGGCGCTGGCAGCAGCAACGCCAGGCCAATGCGGCGGCCGAGGCCTATCTGGCCGCTGGCGCCGCCGCATCCCAGCCGGGCGCCGATCTTTTGGCCATCGCCGGCCGGTATGAGGCCTTGGTGGCCAATGCGCCCGGCGGCTACCGCATGCTGGCCCGGCTGCGCGCCGCGGCGCTGCTGGCCGAAGCCGGCAAGCGCGAAGCCGCGCTCGGCGAATGGGACGCCCTGGCGCATGACAGCGCGGCCGACCCGCTCTACCGCGATCTGGCGACGCTGTATTGGGCGCTGCATGGGCTGGATGAGGGGCCGGGTGCGATCGACCCGGCGACGCTCGATTCCCGGCTCGCCCCCCTGGCCAATGGCCCCTGGAAGGCCTCGGTCGCCGAACTCCGCGCCCTGGTCGCCTTGCGCCGGGGTGATGCCGCCGCCGCGCGCGGCCTGCTCGGCCCGCTGACCGCCGATCCCGCCGCCCCCCCGGGGATGCGGGAGCGGGCGCAACGGTTGCTCACCGGGATTGCCGGCTAGCATGACCAGCCGCCGCTTCGCCGCCGCCCCCCGTCGCGGCCTGCTGATCGGTGCGGCCGGCCTGCTCGGCGGCTGCGACTGGATCAGCGACAAGTTCGATAGCATCTTCGGTGAGAAGAAGACGCCGCTGGTCGGGGCGCGTGAGCCGGTGATGTCGCTCGACCGCAGCCTCGCTGCCGATCCGGCGGATACCACGCAGGTCCGCCTGCCCGCCGCCACCGCCAATGCCGATTGGCCGCAGGTGATGGGCAGCGTCACCCATGCCCCGGGCCATCCGGCGCTGGGCCAGGGGCTGCAGCGGGTGTGGCAACGCGATGTCGGCACCGCCGCCAGTTATCGCCGCCGGCTGATCGCCCCACCGCTGGTGGCGGGCAATCTGGTGCTGGCGATGGATGCGCGCGGCGAGATCACCGCCTTCGATGCCGCGACCGGGGCCACACGCTGGCGTTTCGACAGCCGCAAGGACAAGGAACGCGGCGGCGAGTTCGGCGGCGGCATGGCGGCCGATAGCGGCACGCTTTACGTCGTCACTGGCCTGGCCGAGGCGATGGCGCTCGACCTCGCCACCGGCCAGCAGGGCTGGCGGGTGGCGCTGCCGGCCCCGGCCCGGGGCTGCCCGTCGGTCGCCGGCGGGCGGATGGTGCTGCCGCTGATCGACAATCGCGTGGTCGCCCTCACCCTCGCCGACGGCACCCAGCAATGGGAGTATCGCGGGCAGGCCACGACCACGATGATGCTCGGCCTGCCGGCGCCGGCGATCCAGGGCGATGTCGTCGTCGCCGGCCTCGCCTCCGGCGAGGTGGCGGCGCTGCGGGCCGAGAATGGCCGGCTGCTCTGGAGCGAGGCACTGGCCACGGTGCGCGGTGGCAGCATGGCCGATATTGCCGCTGTCGCCGCCTCGCCGGTGATCGATCGCAACCGGGTGATCGCGGCCGGCCTCGGCGGGGTGATGATCGCCCTCGACCTGCGGGCCGGTCGGCGGATCTGGGAACGCGACGCGACCATCGGGGAGACGCCTTGGGTGGCCGGCGACTGGGTCTTCGTGGCCACCGAAGGCAATGCCGTGGCCTGTCTGGGGTTCGAGAGCGGGCGGGTGCGCTGGCTGAGCACGCTGCCGCGCTTCGGCAATCCCGAGAAGAAACGCGACCCGATCGCCTGGGGTCCGCCAATGCTGGCCGGTGGCCGGCTGCTGATTGGCGGCAGCACGAACGAGCTGCTGGAGATCGACCCCACCGATGGCGCCCGCCTTAGCATCACCAAGCTGCCGGGGCGGCTCAGCCTGCAGCCGGCCATTGCCAATGGCATGCTCTATGTGTTGACCGACGACGCCACGCTGACGGCCTATCAGGGCAGTTGACCGACGCCTGAGGAGAACGCCATGCGTGCCGCCGCGCTCGCCCTGCTTGCCGCCTGGCTGCTGCCGGGGCCGGTCGCCGCCACGGTGTTCGAGGTCGGGCCCGATCTGGAAACCAAGACCCTCTCTGCGGTCATCGGCAAGTTGCAGCCCGGGGATACGGTGCGCCTTGCCCCGGGCGAGTATCTCGATTGCGCCGTGATCGCGACAAAGGACGTCACCATCGAAGGCGCCGGCGCGGACCGCACCGTGCTGAGCGATACCACCTGCGGCGGCAAGGCGATCCTCGTCATCTCCGGCGCCAATGTCACGGTGCGCGACCTGGCCCTGACCCGGGCCCGGGTGCCGGACGGCAACGGCGCCGGCATCCGCGATGAATCGCCGCACCTGACGGTGGAACGCGTGCGCTTCGAGAACAACCAGAACGGTATCCTGAGCGGCCTGCCCGACGGCACCGGCACTCTGCTGGTCCGTGACAGCCAGTTCCTCCGCAATGGCAGCTGTGAGCGCGGCTGCGCGCACGGCATCTATGCCGGCGTCCTGCAGCTGCTGCGGGTGGAGCGCAGCCGCTTCTTTGAGACCAAGGTCGCCCATAGCATCAAGTCCCGCGCCCTGCGGACCGAGGTGCTGGACAGCGAGATCGCCGATGGACGCGACGGCACCTCCTCCTTCGCCATCGACATCCCCAATGGCGGCGATGTGCTGATCCGCGGCAACACGATCCAGAAGGGGCCACGCAGCGACAGCAAGAAGGTGGCGATCCTGCTGGGTGGGGAGGGGGTGAAGAACCCGACGCGGGAGATCGTGATCGAGAATAACCGCTTCACCAACGAGGCCGATTTCGACACCGCCTTCGTCTGGAATCGCACGGATACGCAGGCCCGGCTGACCGGCAACAGCATGACCGGGCGCGGCGTGGAATTGCGCACCGGGCCGGAGCCGCCGAAGAAACGGGGTCCGCTCGACTGGCTTCTCCGGTAGAACCCCCGGATGCTCCCCACCATCGCCATCATCGGCCGCCCCAATGTGGGCAAGTCCACCCTGTTCAACCGCCTCGTTGGCCGTAGGCTGGCGATCGTCGAGGACACGCCCGGCGTGACGCGCGACCGCAAGGAGGCTGAGGGCCGCATCGCCGGCCGTCAGGTCCGCCTGCTGGATACCGCGGGGCTGGAGGAGGCCGCGCCCGAGACGCTCTACGGCCGCATGCGCGCGAGTTCCGAGGCCGCGGTCGCCGAGGCGGACCTGGTGCTGTTCGTGGTCGATGCCCGGCGCGGCCTGACCCCGGCCGACCGCGCCTTCGCCGATTGGCTCCGCCGGCAGTCCCGGCCGGTGCTGGTCCTGGCCAACAAGGCCGAAGGCCGCGACGGCGGCACGACCGCGCTCGAGGCCTATGAACTGGGTCTCGGCGATCCGATCCCGATCTCGGCCGAACATGGCGAGGGCATCAGCGTGCTGCATTCGGCCGTCGCCGAACACCTGCCGGAGGAAGGCTCGGCGGCGGCTGCCGACCCGGACCGGCCGCTGCGCCTGGCCATCATCGGCCGACCGAATGCCGGCAAATCGACGCTGCTGAACACGCTGCTGGGCGAGGAGCGGATGCTGACCGGGCCCGAGCCCGGCCTGACCCGCGATGCCGTTGCGGTCGAATGGCGCGATGCCGAAGGGCGGGTGCGGCTGGTCGATACCGCCGGGCTGCGCCGCCGCGCCCGCATCGAACAGGCGCTGGAAAAAATGTCGGCCGCCGCGTCCATCGCCGCGCTGAAGGAATGCGAGGTGGCGGTCCTCGTCCTCGATGCCCTGCTGGGGATGGAGGAGCAGGATCTTCGCCTGGCGCGGCTGGCCGAGCGCGAGGGGCGGGCGGTGGTGATCGCGCTCAACAAATGGGATGCGGTGGAGGATCGCGCCGCCTGCCGCAAGCGGCTGGACGATGTGCTGACGGCCAGCCTGGCCCAGCTGCGCGGCATCCCGGTGGTGCCGCTTTCGGCCCGCACCGGGCACGGCGTGGAGAAGCTGATGCCGGCGGTCCGGGCCGCCGTCGCGCTGTGGAACCGCCGGGTCGCGACCGGGGAGCTGAACCGCTGGTTCGAAGCGGCCATCGGCCGGCATCCGCCGCCGCTGGTCGAGGGACGGCGGATCAAGCTGCGCTATGCCACCATGCCGAAGGCGCGGCCGCCGACCCTGGCGATCTTCGGCACCCGCGCCGAGGCGCTGCCCGAGGATTACCGCCGCTATTTGGCGAACAGCTTCCGCGAGACCTTCGCGATGCCGGGGGTGCCGATCAGGCTGAACCTGCGCGGCACCATCAACCCCTACGCCGAGGAATAGAGCGGGATGCGTTGAGGCGGCATCGCCGGAGCGGTAAATCACGCCAGTGGCGCGAGGCTTTGACGTGTGCCGAGCGCCCGAACGGGCGCCGCGGCCACTGCCGCGCAGTCCAGGACACCGGAGGTTTCCGCCCGGCGACTGCGGACCAGAAAAAATATACCAGCGACCAAAGGATTTGACCGCTGGTATCAGCCGCTCACATCAAGGCTACAGCGTCATCCGCCAAACTGGATGACGCTGTAGCTACTCCGCCGCGGCCGCGCGCGGGGTGAGGTCGGTGCTCTGCGCCAGGCTGACCGGCGTATTCGCTTCGAACGGGCTTTCCAGGCCGAGCTCCTTGGCCGTCTCGCGCAGCGCCGGCAGCACTTCCTGGCCCAGCAGGCGGATGCAGTTCAGGCTGTCCGCCTGGCTGATCCCGCCATCATTGGCCCAGAGCGACATGATCCCCGGCCGGGTTTCGCGCATGACGTGGCGCAGCTTGGCGATCACCGTCTCCGGCCGGCCGGCAATGATCATGTTGTTCTCGATCTGCTCGGCGAAGTTCGGCCGCCGGCGCGGGCTGGTGCCGCGGCCGGTCGAGAATTCGACGAAGCCACGCCGGTTTTCCGGTGAGCCATAGCCCGAGGGCGTGCTCCAGACCGGATGCGCGAGGCCGGTGAACTCGCCCTGCATCCAGGTGAATTGGCGGGCATTCTCGATCGCCTTCTCATCGGTCTCGGCGACATGCACCTGCTTGAGATAGCCGTGATAGGCCGGGCCGCCCTGGAAGCCGACCTCGGCGGCGATGCCGTCGTACAGTTCCCAGATCTTCAGCGTCTGCTCGATGGTGGTGTTCAGTGCGATGTAGGGGTAGCGGTGCCGCGCCGCCCAGATCACGGTCTCCTTGCTGATCACGCCGGGGATCCAGATGCGGGGATGCGGCTGCTGCAAGGGCAGCGCCCAGGGGTTCACCACGCGCTGCTGGTAGTGGTTGCCCTCGAAGCGGAAGGGGCCGGGGCGGGTCCAGGCCTGCACGATCAGGTCGTGCGCTTCCTCAAACCGTTCGCGGTTATAGGCGGGGTTGGCGCCGGTCGCGAGCTGTTCCTGCCCGCCGCCGCGCACGAAGCCGGAGACGAGGCGGCCCTTCGAGATCATGTCGATCATCGCCAGCTCTTCGGCCAGCCGCACCGGATTTTCGCTGAGCGGCAGCGGATTGCCGAGGATGACGATCTTCACCCGTTCGGTGATGGCGGCAAGCACAGCGGCGAAGACATTCGCTTTGGCCTGCATGCAGAAGGGCGCGTTGTGATGCTCGTTCAGCATGATGCCGTCGAAGCCCACGGCTTCCGCCAGCTTGTACTGGTCGATGAACTCGTTGTAGAGCCGCGAGCCCTCGGCCGGGTCGAAGTGCTTGTTCGGGAACATCAGCGCGGTCGCGCCGAATTTCAGACCTTCCTCCGCCGGATAGGCCGACATCGGTTGTTCGGTGAAGTACATGAAGTGCATCGCCGTGCTCCCTCTTCCCCCGGTTTCGCTCGTTCAGGCGGTGATCAGGCGCGCCAGCGCCTCGGGCTGTTCCATATCCACGCAATGGCCGCAGCCGGGGATGCGCACCAGACGCGCCCGCGGCATCGCCCGCTGCCAGATCTTTGCCGCGCCCACCGGCACCACGCGATCTTCCTCGCCCCAAACGAGGGTCGTCGGCGCGCGGATGCCGCCCAGCAGGTGTTCCAGCGTGACGCTCCGCATATAGGGCTTCCAGGCGATACGGAAGCCCATCTCCCGGCCATGGTCCCAGGCGACCAGCTGGTCGGTCGAAGGCTCGGCGCCATAGACCGCATCGAAGGCGGCCTGATCGTGGAAGCCCGCGCGGGCATAGTCGATATAGGAGACGATCGCCTGGTCCATGATATCGCCCTCGGGCGGTTTGATGCCCATGGGCCCGACCAAAGTGAGGGAGGCCGGATCGGCCGGCGACATGCTTGCCATCTCGGCCGCGATCCAGCCGCCGAAGCCAAGGCCAAGCAGGGCTGCGCGCGACGCCTCAAGCTCGGTCAGCAGCCAGCGATACATGACGGCAAGGTCGCGCGCGTTGCGCATCCACTCCGGCCGTTCGGAAGTGCCGAAGCCGGGATGGTCGGGCACCAGCAGCTCGAACCGGGTGGCCAGCAGGTCGAACAGGGGCAGTTGGGCCGGGGCGCCGATATCGTGTGGCAGGACCAGCAGCGGCTGGCCCTTGCCAGCGCGCCGCAGCCGCACCGCCACGCCCGCGATGCTGGGCTGGCTTTCCCGCCATTCGACCATCGGCGTTTTCCCCGTTTCCTTGGGACGAAGCCTCGCGCCGCGCCGCCGGGGTGTCAATCACGGCCGAAATCGCGTTAGGCTCGGGCCAGAAGAAAATTCAGGGAGGATGGAGACCATGTCACTCAGCCGCCGTGCCGCGCTTGCCGCGACGCTTGCCACCGCCGCCGCACCGCGCGCCCGCGCGCAGGCCCAGCCGATCCGCATCGGCGTGCTGTCCGACATGTCCGGGCCCTATCGCGACATCTCTGGCCCCAATTGCGTCGTCACCGCGCGGCAGGCGGTGCAGGACTACGGCGATCACGGCTTCGCGGTGGAGATCATCCAGGCCGATCACCAGAACAAGGCCGATGTCGGCGTCAATATCGCCCGGCAATGGTTCGACCAGGGCGTGGATGCGATCCTTGAGGTGAACAATTCCGCCATTGCGCTGGCCATCAACAATCTGGCCCGGGAGAAGAACAAGGTCCACCTGAACAGCGGCGGCGCCTCCTCCGACCTCACCGGCCCTGGCTGTTCGCCGAACATGGTGCACTGGACCACCGATGCCTGGGCGCAGTGCCAGAGCACCGGCGGCTCGCTCGCCCGCGCCGGGGCCAAGCGCTGGTACTGCATCACCGCCGATTACGCCTTCGGCCATTCGGTGCAGCGGGAGGTGACGCGCGTCGTGCAGCAGAATGGCGGGCAGGTCGTCGGCGCCAGCGTGCATCCCTTTCCGCAGACCACTGATTTCTCCTCCTTCCTCGTCACCGCCGCGGCGCAGCGCCCGGACGTGATCGCGCTCTGCAATGCCGGGTCGGACATGATCAATTGCGTCAAACAGGGGCAGGAATTCGGCCTGGCCGGGCGCGGCATCCGGGTGGCTGCCATGGTCGGCTTCACGGTCGATGTGAACACCATCGGCCTGGCCCAGGCGGAGGGGCTGACGCTGACCGAGAGCACCTATTGGGACCTGAACGACCGTACCCGCGCGCTGGCCGGGCGGCTGAAGGGCAAGATGGTGAACAATATCCAGCCGACCAGCGTGCAGCTGCAGGCTTATGGCGCGACGCTGCACTACCTGAAGGCGGTCACCGCGATGGGTGCCGCCCAGGCCAAGGCGAACGGCCTGGCGGCGGTCGAGGCGATGAAGCGCCTGCCGACCGATGACGATGCCTTCGGCCCCGGACGGATTCGCGAGGATGGCCGCAAGATCCACCCCACCTATCTGTTCCAGGCCAAGAGCCCGGCTGAGAGCAAGACGCCGTGGGATTGCCTGAAGCTGGTGGCCACGACGCCGGCCGAACAGGCCTTCCGGCCAGTGGCCGATGGCGGCTGTCCCTTCATCAAGGCATGACGCCGCAGCCCCGCCTTGCTTTCGCCATGCCGGCGGGATTAGTCCCGCCAGCCTGAGGGCAGGAGGGACGGCATGCAGGGACGGCAATTCCTGGTGACGGGCGGGGCCGGCTATGTCGGCAGCCATCTGGTGCTGGCGCTGCTGGAGCGTGGGGCGGAGGTCGTCGTGCTCGACGATCTGCGCCAGGGCCATCGCGCCGCGGTGCCGGCCGGGGCAAGGCTGATCCAGGCCGCGCTTGCCGATCGCGCCCGGCTGGCGGAAGTCTTCGCCGGCCATCGCTTCGAGGCGGTGTTCCACTTCGCCGCGCTGTCCCTGGTGGGCGAGAGCATGCGCGACCCGCTGCGCTACTGCCTGGAAAATGTCGCAAATTCACTGGGCCTTGCGGATGCCGCGATCAAGGCGGGGGTGATGAAATTCGTCTTCTCCTCGACCGCCGCGCTGTTCGGTGGCCCGGTCCGCGTGCCGGTCGATGAGGACGCCGCGCTGGCGCCGACCAATCCCTATGGCGAGAGCAAGCTGATGGTCGAGCGGGGGCTGGATTGGGCCGAGCGCGCGCACGGGCTGCGGTCCGCCTGCCTGCGCTATTTCAACGCCGCTGGCGCTGATCCCGCCGGGCGGATCGGTGAGGATCACGCGCCGGAGACGCATCTGGTGCCGCTGGCGATCGGCGCGGCGATGGGAACGCGGCCGCCGCTGACGGTCTTCGGCACCGATTACCCGACGCCCGACGGCACCTGCATCCGCGACTACATCCATGTGAGCGATCTTGCGGAAGCGCATATCCGGGTCCTGGACCGGCTGGATGGCCGCTCCGTGCGCTACAATATCGGCAATGGCACCGGCTATTCGGTGAAGCAGGTGATCGACACCGTGGCGGCGGTGAGCGGGCGGGCGGTGCCGCACGAGTTCGGGCCGCGCCGCGCCGGCGAT
>CAITYE010000193.1 GCA_903896535.1 uncultured Paracraurococcus sp. | reverse complement strand
GCTTCCCATTGCTGCCAAGGTACGGATTGAATGGCTCCGCGCCAGATCTCTCCCAGATAAGCACTGGCGTAAAGCGCCATGGACACCGATGCCGCGATGATGGGTGGCAGATCGAAACCGGCCAGTGCCAGGCCGTAATACGACAGGAACAGCAGGATCAGTACCGGTATACCCTGCACCACCGTGATCCAGCCGCCAGCCAGCCAGCGCAGCGGCGCGTAGCGAGAGGTACGTCCGATCGCCACCAAAAAGCCAAGTGCGCCGCCGAGGAGGAGCGCGAGCAGCGTCAGCAGCAGCGTCCAGCGCGCCGAGGTTAGGATAAAAATAAATTCAGAGGCTGTGAACTGTCGTATCATCGATCGGCTTGCCGCAACCGCCCTAAACCCGATCCGGCCGGAAAGAGGGCCGCCCCGAGCAGCGCGAGCAGACCACGCAGCAGCAATGCAAGCCCGAGGTAAACCAGGGCGACAACGATATAGGTCTCGAAGCTGCGGAAGGTGTCGCTCTCGATATTCGCCGCCTGTGCCGAGAGTTCCTGCACCGAGATGAAGGAGCACACCGAGGTTGCCAACATCACCAGCGTGAACTGGCTGGCCAATGCCGGCCAGACGCGGGCGATTGCCGGCGCTAGAACGATGTGGCGAAACACTTGCCAGCGGCTGAGCGCCAGTGAGAGTCCCGCCTCGATCTGGCTACGATGCACGCTGTCAATCCCGGCCCGAACAATCTCGGTGACATAGGCGCCTAGATAGATAACCAGGCCCAGTACGGCGGCCTGCTCGGCGTTCAGCTTCACACCGAGCGACGGCAGTCCAAAATAGATGAGTAGCAACTGCACCAGGAAGGGGGTGTTGCGGATAAGCTCGACATAGCAGTCGATGAGCCAGCGGGTTACCCGAGGGCCGAGACCGCGCGACATCGCAAGTAGAATGCCCAGGAGCGCACCGCCCAGGATACCAAGGGCGGCAAGCTGCAGAGTCAGCCAAAGCCCCTCAAGCAGCAGATCGCTGCGCGCCAGGACCGGCTGGAACTGGAAGTGGAATCCCACCTCAGAAGACGGGTAGGTTCTCAGGCAGCGGAGAGCCGGTCCACTTCACAGCGATTTCGTCCAACTCGCCATTGCCCTTCATGAAGTAGATCGTGTTCTGCAGCCATTGCCGCATCTCGAACTGGTCCTTGCGGACGGTCATGCAGTTTGGCTGATTGAACAACAGGAACTTGTTCTCGAGCCCAGCATCGGGCTTCGTCTTGGCCACTTCGGCGCCGATCGTATCCGGGATGCCGCAAGCGTCGATCTGGCCAACGATCAGTGCCTGAGCGCTGGTCGCATCATCCTCGAACCGGACGATCTGCGTGCCGCGCGGCGCCTTACGCATCAGCGCCTGTTCTTGCGGCGTGCCGCGCGGTACGCCGACCTTCTTGCCGGCCAGATCCTCCAACTTGCGGATCGGGCTATCCTTCTTTGCCATGATCATCATGCGAAACGCACTGTAGGGCATGGTGAACATCACCGTTCGGGCCCGTTCGGGCGTGGCGCCCAGCGTCGCACAGAGGAGGTCGACCTTCCCTGCCTCCAAAGCCGGGATGCGGGAGGGCGGGGTAAGCGAGGTGATCTCCGCCTCAACCCCGAGATATTTGGCCAGCAGCCGCGCACAATCGATGTCGTAGCCAACCGGATTACCCTGCGGGTCAACCATGCCGAAGGGCGGTGCGCCGGTCACGACGCCGATCCGTGCCTTGCCACGCTTGATGATGTCCGCGGTGGTAATGGGGCCGGACTGCTGTGCTTCGGCACGCCCGACAAGGAAGGCCGGCACTGCCAGGGCCGCACCGGCGAAAAGGCGCTTGCGCAGGATCATTGGTCGGTTCCTCCCTATTATGATTATGCAACCCGTCAAACCACGCTGGTCAGGCCGCCGTCAACATAAAGCAGATGGCCGTTCACATAGGCCGAGGCGTCGGAAGCGAGAAAGATAGCCGCCCCGGCCAGTTCCGGCAGTTCGCCCCAGCGTCCTGCCGGGGCGCGCTTACAAAGCCAATCGTTGAAGACCGGGTCGGCACGTAACGGAGCCGTGAGTTCGGTGCTGAAGTAGCCCGGCGCGATGCCGTTGCATTGCAAGCCGAACTTAGCCCAGTCGGCGCACATCGCCTTCGTCAGCATGCCGATCGCGCCCTTGGTCGCGGTATAGGGACCCGTGGTGGCCCGCCCGAGCATGCTCATCACGCTACAAGTGTTGATGATCTTGCCGCGGCCTCGGGCAATCATTGCGGGGGCCACGGCGCGCGCGCAGTAAAAGGCACTATGCAGATTCGTGGCGATCTGGGTGTGCCAAGTCTCGTCGGTAATCGTCTCGAGCATGCCGCGCAGGTTGACACCGGCATTGTTGACCAGGATGTCAATCGGCCCACCCGCCTCCACCGTCCTTACGCCGGCATTGACTGCGGCGCTGTGGGTCACGTCGAAGCTCGCTACTTCCGCCTGGATACCCTCCGCACCGAGAATCGTAGCGGCCTTGGCAAGCTTTCCTGGGTCACGGCCGTTCAGGACCACCGTGGCGCCGGCCGCACCAAGGCCACGCGCCAGGGCCAAGCCGATTCCTTGCGAAGATCCGCTGACCAGAGCCCGCCGGCCCGTGAGGTCGAATAGCTTGAGCGACATGGTGGATCCTCCATTATGGGACAGAGAAGCAAGGGATACCCTGCGCCACAAGCGCCCACCGCCCAGATCAGCCTCCTGACGCCGCCCGGCATGGCCGCTAGAGCATGCTGCGTTTATGTGCTTTCAAGCACCTTGCTCTCGCATGTGTCTGGTCGCAGAATTCAGCGCCTTCGGCGATTCCGCCTCAACGCATCCCGCTCTAGGATGCGCGCAGCGGCAGGAGTTTGCCCGATGCGCGCGGTCGTTATTCATGCTCCGAAAGATCTAAGGGTAGAAGACCGCCCGGCGCTGGACCCTGGACAGGGGCAGGTTGCCATCCGCATCCGTGCCGGCGGCATCTGTGGCTCCGACCTGCATTACTATCAGCATGGCGGCTTCGGCGCGGTACGGCTGCGCGAACCGATGGTCCTGGGGCACGAACTGGCCGGGACCGTCGAATCTGTCGGTGCGGGTGTCGTCGATCTCACGCCTGGTGACCGGGTTGCGGTCAATCCCTCCCTGCCTTGCGGCACATGCCGCTTCTGCCTCGCCGGCCAGTCCAACCATTGCCTCGATATGCGCTTCTACGGCAGCGCCATGCGCATGCCCCATGTACAAGGCGGCTTCGTCGAACGGCTGGTTTGCGAGGCAGCCCGCGCGGTGAAGCTCCCGGCAGGCTTGGAACTCCCCATAGCAGCCTTCGCCGAACCCTTGGCAGTCTGTCTGCATGCGGCCCGGCAGGCCGGTCCCTTGCTCGGCGCAAGGGTGCTTGTGACCGGCGCTGGTCCGATAGGCTGCCTGGCCGTCGCTGCCGCACGGCATGCCGGAGCGCGGGAGGTGGTGGCGACCGATCTGCTGGCGGCCCCCTTGGCTTCAGCGGCAAAGCTCGGCGCCGACCGGACCATCGTGGCGGCCGAGAATACAACGGCGCTGGCCGATTACGCCTTGGGGAGAGGCCATTTCGACGCGGTCTTCGAGGCCAGCGGCAGCGCTGCGGCCCTTACCGGCGCGATCCAGATGGCGCGCCCTGGCGCGGTGATCGTACAACTCGGCCTGGGCGGCGACGCTGTGCTGCCTTTGAGCCTGCTGGTCGCCAAAGAAATTACTCTGCGGGGATCCTTCCGCTTCCAGGAGGAATTCGCGCTTGCGTTGGATGTCCTAGCACGGCGCGCTATCGACCCGATGCCCCTACTGACCGAAAGTATGCCGATTGAGCAGGCGGTGGCGGCCTTTGATCTGGCCAGCGATCGCCGTCGGGCGATGAAGGTACAAATCGCGTTCTGATCAGAGGCAGCCACGAGCACCCTTGGCGTCTTGGATCCCGGTTGCAAGTGTCGTCGCCTTGGCCTCGACCAGCGTGCCGCGCGGCGCGGCACGCCCAAGCAGTTCAGCGGCCCGCGCCAACCCTTCGCAGCCGCCGCCCGGGCCGGCCATCAGTACCTCTTGCAGCGCTGCATCTGCGCCCCAGACGAGCCCGGCCTGGCCGGCCGGTCCACGTTCATGCGCGATGGCTTCGGCGCGGAAGCCGAGGCGCCGGTTGAGATCGCGGGCGTCGTCAAGATCTCGCTCCATGTCCCGACGTTCGGCCAGCAACGAAAGCAGGATCGGCGCCACGTCGTCCGGCCGACCCGAGGCATCCCGCGTGCGGTCCCAGACGGCGAGCGTCGCATTGTAGTTGCCCGTCGCACAATCGAGCGCCCGGCGGCGCGGCTTGGCCGCCAGATCCGGCTGTTTTGCCAGTCGCTGGCAGGCCTCCGCCTGCAACCTGTGCAAGGAACCGCAACCGGCATCGGTCAGCCGACAATCGACATCGAGCTTGGCGAGCGCCGCATCGTTCTGTGCGGTGGCTAGCGCGTTCGCCTGGGCCAGCGTCTTGCCGGTATCGACATATTGCGCGCAGGCCGCTGTGAGCAGCAGGAGCAAGGTAAGACCAAGGCGCATGCGCCTTACCGTCCCTTGAAGATCGGTTTGCGCTTCTCGTTGAACGCTCGGATGCCCTCGCTGCGATCCTCGGTGGGGATCAGCTGGTAATAGGCCTCAATCTCGAACAGCATGCCGGAGGCACGATCCATCTGTAGCCCCTGGGTGATGGATTTCTTTGCCTGCCGGACAGAAAGCGGCGCATTGCCGGCAATGGTTTGGGCAGTCTCCAGAACGGCCGGCAACAGATCTGCCGGCGACAGCAGGCGGTTCACCATGCCCCAGGCCAGGGCGTCATGGGCGCTGAAGGGCCGGCCGGTGAGGATCACTTCCTTTGCCCTGCGCTCACCGATAGTCCGCGGCAGGTTCTGCGTCCCGCCGGCGCCGGGCATGATGCCGAGCGTTACTTCGGTCAACGCGAAGCGGGCGGTCTCGGCGGCATAGGCGAAGTCACAGCAGAGCGCGAGTTCGAGGCCGCCCGCGAAGGCCGCGCCGTTGATTGCCCCCAAAAGCGGCGCTGGGCAGGCGAGCACGGCGCGCGCCATGCGTTCATACAGATAATGTTGGGCGCTGAACTCGGCATCGGTCATGCCATTACGCTCTTTCAGATCGGCGCCCGCACAGAAAGCACGTTCCCCGGCACCGGTGAGCACGACACACCGATAGAGAGCGGGCTCGGCCTCCAAGGCCTGGAATACTGCGATCAGCTCGCGTGCCATCTCGCTCGTGAAGGCATTGGCCCGCTCTGGCCGGTTAAGCGTCACCTGCAGGACCTGCTCGACCGGTTCGGTCAGCAGCAGCGTGGTAGGGGTACGATCGTGCAGCATGCGAGGATCCTCCAGGGACCGATCTAGCGGTGGTCAAGCCGGCTTGGTAGCCTGTTGCGACTAAGGGAAAGGAACCAGGCCATGGACCTCGTCATTCGCGGCGGCACCATTGTCGACGGCACGGGACGTGCCGGTTATGCCGCCGATCTCAGCATACAGGATGGGCGGATTGCGGCGATCGGCCCCAACCTGCCGAAGGGGCGCGAGGAGATCGACGCCGTCGGCAAGCTGGTGACCCCGGGTTTCGTCGACATCCATACCCATTATGACGGCCAGGCGATCTGGGACAGCCATATGGCGCCCTCCGCCCTCCATGGCGTGACAACGGCGGTGATGGGCAATTGCGGCGTCGGCTTTGCGCCCGTCCGGCCGGGTGGCGAGGCCAAGCTGATCGAGTTGATGGAAGGCGTCGAGGATATCCCCGCCCCCGTTCTGTCCGAGGGCCTCGATTTCAACTGGCAGAGCTTCGCCGAATACCTCGAGGTCCTCGCCTCCCGCCCGCGCGACATCGATCTCTGCGCCCTGGTTCCGCACGCGGCGGTACGGGTCTTCGTCATGGGTGACCGGGCACTTGCGCTGGAGCCAGCCAATCAGGCCGACATCGCCCAGATGCGCGAGATTGTCGCCGAGGCGGTGAAAGCCGGCGCTTTCGGCTTCAGCACCAGCCGGACCATCAGCCATAAGACACTCGCCGGCGAGGCTACCCCGACGCTGAAGGCGCAGGAGGACGAGCTCACCGGTATCGCGCTCGGGCTGAAGCAAGCTGGGGCCGGGTTCCTTGAAATGGTCTCTGATTGGAACACCCCGGACCCGGCCACGGAGTTCGCCATGGTCCGCCGGATCTCCGCCGCCTGCGGCCGGCCCATCGTCTTCTCCCTCACCGCCCGCCACGATCGGACCGAGGCATGGAAGGAATTGCTCGCGCTTTCCGATCGTGCCGCGGCCGACGGGCTGAATATTCGCCCAGTCTTTCCGCCACGGCCGATCGGCATCCTGTTCGGCCTGCAAGGCAGTCAGAACCCCTTCAGCGGGTGCCCCTCCTACAAGGCGATCTCACATCTGCCCCTGGCGGAACGAGTAGCGGCCCTGCGCATGCCGGAGATGCGGGCACGCATCCTCTCAGAGGACCGCTTCGAAGGCAGCACCTTCGCCTTGATCCGCCGCTTGTCCTTCGAGCGGATCTTTCCCTTCGGCGATCCGCCCGATTACACCCCACCGCGCGAGAAGAGCATCGCCGCCCAAGCCGCGACGCGGGGCATGACGGCGGAAGCGCTCGCTTATGACCTGTTACTCGAGGATGAGGGACACGCCTTCCTCTTTGCAGCGCTCACCAACTATGCCGATTACACACTGGCCCCGACCGAGGAGCTACTTCGCCACAAGAATACCATCGTGGGCCTTTCCGACGGCGGCGCTCATGTCGGCTTCATCCTGGATGCCTCCTTCCCCACCTTCCTGCTCACGCATTGGGGACGCACCCGTGGCCTGCCTGTGGCGGAGTTAATTCGCCGGCTGACCAGCGATACGGCCGGTGCGGCAGGACTTGCCGATCGCGGGCGGCTGGCGGTGGGGTTGCGGGCCGACATCAACGTGATCGACTTCGAGCGGCTGGCCCTGGCGAAGCCGGATATGGTCTTCGACTTGCCAGCAGGTGGGCGGCGGCTGATGCAGCAAGTCACCGGCTATGCCGCCACGATTGTCGCCGGCACTGTGACCTATCGCGAGGGCGTCGCCACGGGGGCCCTGCCAGGCCGGCTGGTGCGCTGCGCGGGGTGACGCCGCTCAACCGCCCGACCAAGCTGCTGACCATCGCACTTGGTGCGATGTTCATGCAGCAGACCTTCGCCTCGATAGGCCGCGGCCTGCCAGCTGTGGTCGCGCCGGCAGTGATCGCCGATCTGCATTACGATCCGGCTTGGTTCGGGATTTATGTCAGCGTCTCGGCGATCGCCGCGCTGACCTTCCAACTCGGCTGCGGCAGCTTCATCCTGCGCCATGGCGCGTTACGCATGAGCCAGGTGGCGCTGGTGATGCTGGCAATCGGCCTCGCAGCGTGCGCCGGCGGGCAAATTTCGTTGTTTCTCGTTTCGGCGATTATCGGCGGCGGCGGCGCGGCGATTTCGACACCGGCGAGTTCGCACTTGCTGGGCCTCTATTCGCCTCCGAAATACGCGCCGCTCGTCTTCTCCCTTAAGCAGACTGCGGTACCAGCCGGGCTTCTGATCGTTGGCCTGCTGGGACCCGCGCTGATGCAATACAGCGGTTGGCGCGCCTCCTGTCTGATAATGGCTCTGGCCTGCTTTGCGTTCGTGTTCGTTCTGCAGCCAGCACGCCGCGAATTCGACGCCGATCGGAATCTCTCCAAGCGTTTCCACCTCAGTGATTTCGTCCGCACAGTGCAGAGCGTGACAAAGGCGCGGGATCTGCGCACGCTCTCGATGGCCTGCTTCGCCTTCAATGGGCTGCAGTCCGTCTTCACAGCCTATTTCATCATTTCCCTTGTAGAACACGGGGAAAGCATCGCCACGGCAGGTGCGCTGTTTTCGATCGCGATGGCGGTTGCCGTGCCGTGCCGTATCCTCTGGGGCTGGGTCAGCAGCGCGGTGGCCGCACCAAGGATTGTCATGGGCCTTCTGTCTTTCGGTATGGCCGTCAGCAGCGCCGCGCTCGGCTTCATGGGGCATGGCTGGCCGCTCTGGATCATCGGCTCCGTCGCCGCAGCCTTATCGGCCACCGCTATGTCCTGGCACGGCGTATTGCTTTCCGAAGCCGCACGACTGGCGCCCCCGGGTGCGCGCGGCTCAGCGACCGGCGGCGTCCTCTCCTTCGGCCAGATTGGAGCCTTCCTGCTGCCTCTGGTCTATTCAGCCTGCCTTGCCCTGACCGGCAGCCACGGCCTCGGGTTTGCGATCTGCGGCCTGCCGGCGCTGGTGGTTGCCTTCGCCCTGCTGCGGCCCGGGCCTTCCGCCCGGGCCGCCCTTGTGGAGTAAGTCTTTCCGTCACCCCACCGGCATCGTCTTCGCAAGCGGGGGCATCGCTACGACCTTGGCGTACCAGGCTTCAAGCTTCGGGTGGCCGGGCCGCCAGGGCTCATGCGGGAAGCGGAAATCAAGATAGCCAAGCGCGCAACCGAGAGTGATTTCGCCGATCGTGGTGAGCAGTCCGAGCGTATCGGCTTCCGCCTCGAAGGCATCCAGGGCGCGTGCCACTTTCCCCTGTTGCAGCGCGACATATTCCTTCCGACCATCGTCCTGCGGAAGCGCCACTTCGCGCCGGCGTGGTTGGCTGGCATCGAGAATGCCATCGGCCAGGGCCTGCTGACGGAGCGCCTTCCACCGGGCCGGACCGGCGGCTGGAAAGAGCTTCGGTGCATCACCGATAGAATCCAAGTATTCGCAGATGACCGGGCTATCGAACAGCGTTGCTCCATCATCGGTGACCAGCGTCGGCACTTTCGCCAGGGGATTCAGCGGCTGCAGCGCAGGATCGGTCGTCGCAATCGTCATGCGCTCGACGCGGCTATCGAGCCCGCGGGCAATCGCACAGGCCAGCGCCTTACGGACATAGGGGCTGGCGCCCGAATGGGTGATCTTCATTGGTGTTTCCTCATGGCTAAAGGAGTGGTGCGGCGTCAGCCAACCGCGACGTAGGGCTTGCGCTTGACGCGATCCATATTGAGACCTTCGATCCGGATCAGCTTGGTCGAGGCCTCCCGCCGCGGACTGTGCAGCACACCTGGCTCGTACAGATAGGCGTCGCCGGGCTTAAGCGAGTAGTCCTTGCTCCGCTTCGCCTGACCGGGCTCCGTCTCGCTCGGCCGTGCGAGGCAGTCCCAGTCCGTCATCACCGTCTCACCTGACGCCTGGCCATAGATCGCCCAGGTCGGCCCATGGTCATGCGGCGTGGACGTCTTCGCGCCGATATAGTTATGCGCGAGGATAGTGAAGCCAAGCTCTGGGTCCTCATACAACACATGTCGCTCAGAGATGGTATCGGGGATCACTGCTGCGACAAAAGCCTTGTCACGCAGCGCCTCTTGAACAATCCCTACCACGGCCACGCGGCCAGCTGGACCAGGATCCGCTGTCAGGGCAGTCCGGCATCGTTTTGCGAATTCTTGCACGGTTAGCGTCATGGCATCCTCCTCTATGGTGCCGCGGGACCGACCGACTGATCACAGCCGGCCCTTCCTGCTGCGGGCGCCGATACGGGGGGCGGACACGG
>CAITYE010000192.1 GCA_903896535.1 uncultured Paracraurococcus sp. | reverse complement strand
TCGGCAAACTCTTCTACGTGCTGCACCTGCTGGCGGCCGTCCTTTGGGTGGGCGGCATGGCCTTCGCCATTCTGGCCATGCGCCCGGCGCTCGCCACGCTCGACCCGCCGCAGCGGCAGGCGGTGCATGCGGCGGCCTTCGTGCGCTTCCTCCGCCTGGTCTGGCACGCCATGCCGATTGCGCTGGTGACGGGCTACCTGCTGCTGTTCGGCTGGTATGGCGGCTTCGTCGGCTCCGCCTGGCATATCCACGCCATGCACATGCTGGGCCTGGTCATGACCGGCTTCTTCCTGACCATCGTCTTCGGCCCGTGGAAGGAGCTGCGGGCCGCGCTGGCCAAGGAAGACCGGCCCGCCGCCGGCGCGGCGATCGATCGCATGCGCCAGCTGGTGACGATCAACCTCATCCTCGGGCTGGTGACCATCGCGGTCGCCGCCTGGGGCCACTTCCCCGGCTAGCCGCCATGCCGCCCGAAGACCTCATCATCAGCGAGGACGACTACCCGGAGATGGAGGCGGTGAACGCCATCCAGCGCGGGCTGCACGCCTTCAACCAGGAAATGGGCGGGCCCTATGACCGCGAACCCGTCACCGTCCTGGCCCGCGACGCGACCGGCGAGGTGCAGGGCGGGCTGCTCGGCCTGACCTATTGGCACTGGCTGTTCATCGACTGGCTCTGGCTCGCGCGCAGCCAGCGCGGCCGCGGCGTGGGCTCCGAATTGCTGCGCCGGGCGGAAGCCATCGCCCGCACCCGCGGCTGCACGGATGCCTACACCGATACCTTCAGCTTCCAGGCCCCGGGCTTCTGGAGCCGCAACGGCTACGCTGAATTCGGCCGGCTGGACGAAATGCCGCGCGGCCATGCACGACAATGGTTCCGCAAGCGGCTGTGAGCCGCCGGGACCGCATCGAGAGGAGAATGCCATGAAGGCCGCTGTTGTCACCGCCGCAGGCGTGCAGGTCCAGGATGTGCCGGAACCGAAGCCCGGCCCGTCCGATGTGCTGATCCGCGTCCGCGCCGCCGGGCTGAACCGCGCCGACCTCGCCGTTGCCGCCGGGCACTCGCACGGTCGGGTCGGCGGCGCCGGCACCATCGTCGGGATGGAGTTCGCGGGCGAGGTGGTCGCGGTCGGCGCCGAGGTGCCGAGCGGCATCGCGCCGGGCATGCGCGTCATGGCCAGCGGCGGCGGCGGCTATGCCGAATACGCCCTGGCCGATTGGGGCCGCGTCGCGCCGGTGCCCGACCGCAACATGGGCTGGGCGCAGGCGGCGACCCTGCCGATCGCGCTGCAGACCATGCACAACGCAGTCATCACCGCCGGCGGGATGCGGGCCGGTGAGGCCGTGATGATCCAGGGCGCCAGCTCCGGCGTCGGGCTGATGGGCATGCAGATCGCCAAGGCGATGGGCGCGCGGCTCGTGCTCGGCACCTCCACCAATGCGGAACGGCGGGCGAAGCTGCAGGAGTATGGCTGCGACGTTGCAATCGACACCACGCAGGCGGATTGGCCGGAGAAGGTGCTGGCGGCCACCGGCGGCAAGGGCGTCGAGCTGATCGTCGACCAGGTCTCGGCCGGCGTCGCCAACGGCAATCTGGCCTGCTGCGCGATCCTCGGGCGGATCGTGAATGTCGGCCGGCTCGGCGGCTTCAAGGGCGAGTTCGACTTCGACCTGCACGCGCTGCGCCGCATTGCCTATATCGGCGTCACCTTCCGGACCCGCTCGGTCGAGGAAGTGCGCGAGATCGTGCGCGTGATGAAGGCCGATCTGTGGGCGAAGATCGAGGACGGCACGCTGCGCCTGCCGATCGACCGGACCTTCCCCCTGGCCGAGGCGCCCGAGGCGCTGGCGCACATGAAGGCCAACCGCCACTTCGGCAAGATCGTGCTGGAGTGCTGAGCACCGCGACGCCGCAACGGGGGAGGAACGCGCCATGGCCCTGCTGATCTACGGGCTCGACAATGACGAGGTCGGCTCCGCCGAAGGCTGGCGCGCCGCGGCGGCCGAGCTGCTGCCGGAGCGCGAGGTCCGCATCTTCCCGGAGACGGGCGATGTCGCGGAGATCGACTACCTCGCCTTCATGCATCCGGATTTCGACGCCATCCCGGCGCTGCCGAAGCTGAAGGCGATGTTCAGCCGCTCCGCCGGCGTGGAATCCTTTATCGGCCATCCGAAGCTGCCGGCCGTGCCGCTCGGCAAGATCGAGCCTTCGGGCGGCGATCCCATGATGACCGAATACGTCCTGATGCACGTGCTGCGGCTGCACCGGGAGATGCACGCCTATCAGGCCGCGCAGGCGCGGGAGGCATGGCTGCGCCAGCCGATCCTGCGCCCGGAACAGCGGCGCATCGGCTTCCTCGGCTTCGGGCTGATGGCCAAGGCGCCGGCGCTGGTGCTGCAATCCCTCGGCTTCCCCGTCGCCGCCTGGGTGCGCAATCCGCGCCCGCAGGCCGAGGTGCCGATCTTCCATGGCCCCGGGCAGCTCGATGCCTTCCTGCGCCAGACCGATATCCTGGTCTGCCTGCTGCCGCTGACGCGGGAGACGGGGGGCATCCTCGGCGCCCGCACCTTCGGACTGCTGCCGCGCGGGGCGATGCTGGTGAATCTCGGCCGCGGCCGGCATGTGGTGGAGGCGGAGCTGATCGCCGCCCTCGATAGCGGGCAGCTCGCGCATGCCGCGCTGGATGCGCTGTATCCGGAGCCGCTGCCGCCGGGGAACCCGCTGTGGCGGCACCCGAAGGTGACGGTCATGCCGCATGTCGCGCGGCGGCCGACCATCCGCCAGCTGATGACGGAAATCGCCGCCAATATCCGCAGCCTCGAAGCCGGCGGCGGGCTGCTGCAGGAAGTCGATCGCCGCCTGGGGTATTGAGCTACCCCAGCAGCCGCGCCAGCCAGGTCTCGACCGGATCGCCGCTGCCGAGATCGGCCTGCACCAGCCCATCCACCATGAAGGTGGGGGAGACGTGGATGCCGTTCTGGCGGGCGTATTTCGCGTGCCACTTCACCGCCGTCTGCAACGCCGGCTGGGCGAAGGCGGCGGCCAGCGAGAGGCCGCTATAGGCCTCGATCCGCGCCAGGATCTGGTGCGGCGTCACGTCCATGTTCGGGCCGCGGCAATGCTGCTCGAACTCGAATTCCTCGCGGTGCGCGCCGACCGCCGCCAGCACCGCCCGGGCGCTCTCCTTACCGCCCGGCAGGGTGGAAGCGGCGAGCACCGCGCGCACGATCACGCCGGAATACATGTGCCAGGGCTGGGATTGCAGGCGGAGCTTCACGGTGATCCGCGCCGCGCCGCCAGCCGCCAGCAGCGCATCCAGCTTGCCGAAG
>CAITYE010000191.1 GCA_903896535.1 uncultured Paracraurococcus sp. | reverse complement strand
GTGCGGCGGGCCTTTCAGTGGCCGCGTATTCGCGGTATCCGGCGCCTCGGTCGTCCGACGGACTAGTCGCCGGCTGCATCCAGGCTTCGGGATGGCGGGGGCAGGGTGCCGACCCTGGTACGGCGGTCGGAAGGATAAAGCGGACGTGATGCAGGGAAGGGTATGACGCAGGCAACCACGCTTCCCCTCCGGATGGCGGCACTTGCGCTGTGCCTTGCGGCCACCGGCTGCAAGGTGGGGCCCAATTTCGCCGAACCGACGGCGAAGCTGGGCGACAGCTTCCAGCAGGCGGGCGATCCCGCGGTGGCCACCGATCGGCAAACCTATGAGAATTGGTGGACGGCCTTCAATGACCCCACCCTCGATCGGCTGGTGGCCACTGCCTATCGCGAGAACCTCACGCTGCTCGCCGCCGGGACCCGGGTGCTGGAGGCGCGGGCCACTCTCGGCATCGCCATCGGCGATTTCTATCCGCAGCAGCAGCAGGTGGGTGCCGGGCTGAACTATAACCGGCTGACCGGCAATGACCCCTCCTCGACCACCCTGCAGGGGCTGGGGGGGT
Organism: uncultured Paracraurococcus sp.; assembly: GCA_903896535.1. Taxonomy (GTDB): domain Bacteria; phylum Pseudomonadota; class Alphaproteobacteria; order Acetobacterales; family Acetobacteraceae; genus CAITYE01. The sequence goes on along the minus strand of CAITYE010000191.1, from coordinate 13,708 downwards.
TCTGGCGGGATTCGCTCTCGGCCAGCGCGGCCTGGGAGCTGGATTTTTGGGGGCGTTTCCGGCGCGGCGTGCAAGCCGCCGATGCGGCCTACCTCGGCTCCATCGCCACCTATGACCAGGTGCTGGTCACGCTGGTGGGCGATGTCGGCAGCACCTATGTCGGCATCCGGACCTTGCAGGCGCAACTCGCCATCGCGCGGTCCAACGTGGAGCGCCAGAAGCAGGCGCTGCAGATCGCCAGGGAAAGGTTCCGCGGCGGGGCAACCACCGGCCTCGATGTGGCGCAGGCCGAGAACGTGCTGGCGCAGACCGAGGCGGTGATCCCCCAACTGACCGCGCAGCTGGAGGCAGGCAAGGCAACGCTGCGCGTCCTGCTCGGCATGCCGGCGCAGTCCATCGACGCGCTGCTGGCCGGCGCCCCCGATGTCCCCGTGCCGCCCGAAAACGTCGCCGTTGGCATCCCCGCCGATCTGGTGCGCCGCCGCCCTGATATCCGCGCCGCCGAGCTCGCCGCCGCGGCGCAGAGCGAGCAGGTCGGCATGGCGCTGGCCGAGCTCTACCCCGCCTTCCGCCTGAGCGGGGCCTTCGGCGCCGCCTCCTCGACGGTCCGCAGCAATTCGCTGGGCAATATGTTCAGCGGCAGCGCCATTCAGTTCGCCTTCGGCCCCAGCTTCTCCTGGCCGATCCTGAATTACGGCCAGATCACCAACAATGTGCGCGTGCAGGACGCCAAGCTGCAGGGCCTTCTGGTGCAGTACCAGAACACCGTGCTGCAGGCGCAGCGGGAGGTAGACAGCGCCCTGGCCGGCTACATCCAGGGCGGGCGCCAGGTGGCAGCGCTGCGGCGCAGCGCCAAGGCCGCCGAGGAAGCGATGCGCATCGCGATGGACCAGTACACGCTTGGCTCGCGCGACTACACCACCGTGCTGACGGCGCAGCAGAACCTGTTTACGGCCCAGAACAACCTCGCCGCGGCGATGGGCGCCCGCGCCAATAGCCTGGTCAGCCTCTACCGCGCCCTCGGCGGCGGCTGGCAGCTGCGCGAAGGCAATGATTTTGTGGACGACGCGACGCGGGCGCAGATGCGGGCCCGCACGAACTGGGGCGGTGTGCTGCCGCCGGCTGGCGCGCCGCGTCCCACGCCCCCTGGCCTGCCCGGACCCGCCGATCGCGGGCCCGCTATCCGCGCCCCGCAATGGTGAGCCCCATGCCCCTGGTCCTGACCCGCCCCCTTTCCCGGCCGCGCGGGCGCTTCGCGTGGCAGCTGGCTGCGGCGCTGCTCGTGCTGCCGGCCGCCGTTCCGCCCGCCGCCGCGCAGGGCCGGCTGGAGCGGCTGCTGGAGGATGTGACCGGGCGTGGGCACAGCGGCACCGCCGCGCCGTCGCAACCCGGCGCAGCGCAACCCGTGGCCCAATCGGCGGCCACGGCGCCCGCCGCGCCCGCTGCCCCCGGGCAGTCGGGGCCCAGCATTCCGGTGGTGACACCGCGGGTGCAGCGGGTGGCGGATTCGGTCACCCTTACGGGCAATGTCGCCGCGGTCTACGCTGTGAAGCTGGTCGCCCGGGTCGGCGGCTGGCTGGAGAAAATCCACTTCCAGGACGGCGCGCTGGCCAAGAAGGGCGATCTGCTCCTCACCATCCAGCAGGACCAATATAAGGCGCAGCTTCGCCAGGCGCAGGCGCAGTTGCAGCTCTATCGCGCCCAGCTCACCAACGCGAAGATCGAGGTAAACCGCTATACCGGCCTGGTCCAGCGCAGCGCCGCGACGCAGGTCGAGCTCGACAACTGGATCTATCAGCGTAACGCGGCAGAGGCGAATATCCTGGGCGCCCAGGCCTCGGTCGATCTCGCCCAGTTGAACCTCTCCTATACCGAGGTGCGGGCGCCCTTCGATGGGCAGATGGGCCGGCACCTGATCGATGTCGGCAATGTCGTAGGCCCCTCGCCGCAGCCCAGCGCGCTGGCCGAAATCCTGCAGCTCGACCCGATCTATGTCGAAGCGAATATCTCGACCGCGCAGGCCCTGCAGATCCGCGCCAATCTGGACCAGCGCCGGCTCTCGCTCGCTGAGTTGCAAAAAGTGCCGATCGAGGTTCAGTTGCAGTCAGACAAGGACTTTCCGTATCGCGGCACCATGAACTACGTCGCCCCGCAGGTGGATGCCGCGACCGGCACGCTGTACCTGCGCGGCCTGCTGCCAAACGCCAACCGGGCGCTGCTGCCCGGCGGCTTCGTCAATATCCGCTTGCCGATGGGCCGGGTGCAGGCGGATGCGCTGCTGATCCCGCAGCGCGCCTTGCAGGAGGATCAGGGTGGGCGCTTCATGCTGGTGCTCGACCAGAACGACACCGTCCAGAAGCGCTATGTCCAACTCGGCCCGCTGGTCGGCGCCTGGCAGGTCGCGACCTCTGGCGTGCAGGCCGGCGAGCGCATTGTGGTGGGTGAGCTCTGGCGCGCCGCCCCTGGCCTGCGGGTAACGCCGCAGCCAACCACCCTGCCGGATTAGGCGCCCCGTATGTCGAAGTTCTTCATTGAACGGCCGGTCCTGGCGAATGTGCTGGCGATCGTCCTGATCGTCATCGGCACGGTGGCTTTGCTGCGGCTGCCGATTTCGCAATATCCCAACATCGTCCCGCCCACCATCATGGTGACGGCGAACTATCCCGGCGCCTCTGCCGAGACGGTGGTCAATACCGTCGCCCTGCCCATCGAAAACCAGGTCAATGGTGTCGATGGCATGATCTACATGGAATCGACCAGCGCGCCGGACGGCACCTATCGCCTGACGGTGACCTTCGGGATCGGCGTCAATCCGGACATGGCGCAGGTGCTGGTGCAGAACCGGGTGCAGTTGGCGCTCGCCTCGCTGCCGATGCCGGTGCAGTCCCAGGGTATCAGCGTTCTGAAGAAGAATACCGCCATCCTGCAGATGGTAACGCTGGATGCGGCCGATGACCGCTTCAGCGCCAGCTTCCTCAGCAACTATGCGACCATCAACCTGACTCAGGTGCTGGAACGCCTGCCGGGCGTGGCCAGCGTCACGGTCTTCGGCGCCGCCACCTATGCGATGCGGATCTGGCTGGACCCGGAGAAGCTGTTTTCCTTCGGCCTCAATACGTCCGACGTCACCGACGCCATCCGCCAGCAGAACCAGAACATTGCAGCGGGGCAGGTCGGCATGCCGCCGGTGCCGTCTGACCAGCAGTTCCAGTATACGGTCAATGTTGAATCCCGGCTCGATCAGCCCGAACAGTTCGCCGGCATCGTCATCAAGGACGAGACACGGCAGGGCGGACGGCTGGTGCTGCTGCGCGACGTCGCACGGATCGAACTCGGCACCCAGAATTATTCCCAGGTCTTCCGGCTGAACGGCCACCCCGCAGCCGGGATTGGCATCTATCAGACGCCCGACGCCAACGCGATCGCGGTGGGCAAGCAGGTTCGCCAGAAGATGGCCGAACTCGGCAAGCGGTTCCCCGAGGGGCTCCGCTATCAGGTGCCCTACGACACCACGATCTTCGTCAACGAATCCATCAATGAGGTCTACAGCACGCTCTATCAGGCGGGCATCCTGGTGCTGGTGGTGATTCTGCTGTTCCTGCAGAACTTCCGCGCCACCCTGGTGCCGGCGACCACCGTGCCGGTGACCATCATCGGCGCCTTCGCCGGTATGGCGGCGCTGGGCTTCACGGTGAACCTGACGACGCTGTTCGGCATCGTGCTGGCCATTGGCATCGTCGTCGACGACGCCATCGTGATCGTGGAAGGCGTGACCAAGCATATCGAGGAGGGCAAGGACGGCGTCACCGCCGCCGAGGAGGCGATGCGAGAGCTGTTCGGCCCGATCATCGGCATCACCCTGGTGCTGATGGCGGTCTTCGTGCCGGCGGCCTTCATCCCCGGCCTGACCGGGCAGATGTTCGCCCAGTTCGCCCTGGTGATCGCCGCTACCGCGCTGATTAGCGCCGTCAACGCGGCGACGCTGAAGCCGACGCAATGCGCGCTCTGGCTCCGCACCCCCGTCCCGCCGGAGAAACGCAACGCTTTCTACCGGGGCTTCAACCATGTCTATAACGGGCTGGAACGCTGGTATGTCGCGCTGATCCGGCGGATGTTGCATGTCTCCGGCCTGATGGTCCTGGTCGCGCTGCTGACCGCGGGCGCAGCCTTCTACGGGCTGACGCGCATCCCCACCGGCTTCATTCCCGTGGATGACCAGGGCTATCTGTTGCTGTCCGTGGAACTGCCGGAAGGCGCCTCGCTCGGTCGGACGGATACGGCGTTGACGCAGGCCCAGGACATCGTCCGCCAGATCCCCGGGGTCGAGACGGTGATCAGCATCGCCGGTATCTCCATCCTCGATAACACCGCCGACCTCACCAATTTCGGTGTCTCCTGGGTCGTCCTCAAACCTTTCGCCGAACGTGACAAGCACCCCGAACAGGCGCTGCTGCCGATTTACGAGGCCATGTCCCACGCGCTGGCGAGCCTGCCGGACGGGCAGGCGAGGGTGCTGCCGGCGCCGGCCATCCAGGGCATCGGCAATGCCGGCGGCTTCCAGATGCAGCTGGAACTGCTTGGCGGCAGCTTCGATTACCGCAAGCTCGAAGCCGTGACCGGAGAGGTGCTGAAGCGCGCGGCGCAGGAGCCGGCAATCCGTGGCGCGATCAGCACCTTCCGCGCCAATGGGCCGCAGGTGACGCTGACCGTGGACCGCCAGCGGGCGGAACAGCTGCGGGTGCCCGTCAGCACCATCTTCGGCACGCTGACCGATTATGTCGGCTCGGCTTATGTCAACCAGTTCAACAAATACGGGCTTTCGCTGCAGGTCTATGTGCAGGCGGATTCCCGCTTCCGCGTGAACCCCGACGACCTGCTCGGCCTGCATGTCCGCAGTCAGGATGGGCAGATGGTGCCGCTCGGCGCCGTCGCCTCGCTCGGGCAAACGGTGGGGCCGCCGCTGGTCACGCTGTACAACCTCTATGCCTCCTCGACGATCGTCGGCAGCCCTGCCAAGGGCTACAGCTCGGGCGATGCGCTGGCGGCGATGGAGCGGGTGGCCAACGAGGTGCTGCCGAAGGACGTCGCCTTCGAATGGACCACCATGTCGTACCAGGAGAAGATCACCGGCAATACGCTGATCATCGTCTTCGCCCTGTCGCTGCTGCTGGTTTATCTGTGCCTGGCCGGGCAGTACGAAAGCTGGATCCTGCCGCTGGCGGTGCTTTCCGCCGTGCCGCTGGCGCTGGTCGGGCCGGTGGTGGCGCTGCTCGCGCTCGGCATCGATAACAACCTTTATACCCAGATCGGCCTGATGCTGCTGATCGCGCTTTCGGCCAAGAACGGCATTCTGATCGTCGAAGTGGCGCGCGAGGAGCGGATCATCCACGGCAAGCCCATCCTGGACGCGGCGGCCGAGGCTTCTCGGCTGCGACTGCGGCCGATCCTGATGACCTCCTTCGCCTTCATCCTCGGCGTCATGCCGCTGGTGCTGGCGACCGGCGCCGGGGCCAATGCGCGCCGCTCGCTTGGTATCAGCGTCTTCTCCGGCATGCTTGCCTCTACCTGCCTGGCGGTGCTGTTCGTGCCGTCCTTCTTCGTCGTGCTGCAACGGCTGGATGAACGGAAGAAGCGGCGGAAGACGCCCACCGGACCCGTGGTGGCGCCTGCGCATGGAGAGGGGTAGCGGGGCCTCTGATCCGATGGATATGAGATCATCTGCGCTGGAGTAGAGAGGCCGCCTGCGGCCAGCGGCATGCGGCTTTGCCGCGTGCCGCCCGGCAATTGAGAGCCTGAATACCCCATACCGGCGGGCAAAGATTTCGACCGCCGGTATAAGCGGCACGCCCCGCGCGATCAGCCGCGGGCGAAGTTCTTCAACTCGCTCTCCGCCCAGGCCAGGGCCTGCGGCAGCGTCTGCCCGCCCTGGGCGACGCGGGCGATCAGCTTGGTGTTGATCGCCTGGGTATAGGCCTGCACCGCCATCTCCGCCGGCGCCGGGGCGAAGGCGACGCTGAGCTGGCCCTTCTGGTGCGGCTTGTTCGGGTAGTTGTAGGCAAAGCCCGTCGGCGGGCCCTCCGTCTCCCAGATCTTGAAGTCGGACATGCTCTGGAAGGGCGGGATATCATAGCCACTGGTCGCCACCGTCTGGCGTTCCGCCTGGGTGCGGTCAGACAGGAATTCGATCAGCGACTTCGCCGCCGTCTTCTGGCGCGAGAAGCTCCAGACGCCCCAGAAATACGGCAGATAGGGCGCGAAGCGGCCCTGCGGTCCGGCGGGCGCTGGGGCGTACCAGCATTTCTCGGCGACTTGCGGCGCATCGCGCTTGGCCACCGCCCAGGCCGAGGGCGGGTTGAAGATCAGTGCCGTCTTGCCGGCGATCAGCGCCCGGTTGTTAGAGGCATCGTCCCACGCCCAGACCTCGCGCGGCAGATGCTGGCAGAGCTTCAGCATGTACTCGCAGGCGGCCAGCAGCTTGTCATTGCCCTTGATGGTGATCTTGCCCTCGGCATCCATCATGCTGGCGCCATAGCTGGCGAAGACCGCGCCCACCCAATCCACGGCGTCGGAGTACTGACCCATCGGCAGCGCGAAAGGCACGCCGGCGGCCGCGCATTTTTCAGCGGCCTTGAGGAAGGCTTCCCAGTTCCAGCCCTCCGCCCCCGGCCCCTGCTGGGGCGCGGCCGGCCACATTGCGCGAATATCGATGCCCGCGTGTTCCTGCAGCAGATCATAGCGCACGCAAGCGGATTTGATCTGCGTGCCGGCGATCGCCGGCACCGCCCGCCAATGCCCGTCATGCCGGCCGAGATAGGCCGAGGCCGGCTCGATCGTGCCGTATTTCTTCTGCAGCCGGTCCACCACATCGTCCATCGGCTCCAGCAGCCGGGCATGCGAGCCAGGCTCCCAGGTCGGCAGGGCGATCACGTCATGCCCGCTTTTCGACTGGGCTTCCGAGGCGATGGTCAGCAGGATCTGATTGCCGGCGGAGACCAGGAAATCGAGCTTCACCTCGACGCGGTTCTTCTCCCCCCATTCGCGGCAGAGCTCGGTGATGGCGGTATTGCCGGCGGGCACCCAGTGTTCCCAGAAGCCACAGCGCAGCACGCCGGCCGAGCCCTGGGCGAAGACGTGAAACAGCGGCAGGGCCGAGGCGGCGGTTCCGGTAGCGGCGGCGCGCAGCGCTGCGCGCCGCGACAGGCGTGGGTCGATCATCGCATGTTCCTCCCGCGGGCGGGCTTGCCGCCGCCTCGCCGGGGCAGCCTAACCCAAGCCGCCCGGCACTGCGCAAGCCCAATCAGCCGGGAGCGATGCCGTAGCGTTCGATGACGGCGCGCCATTTCACCCTCTCCGTGGCGATCAGCGCGGCGAAGGTGGCAGCATCCGAGCCCCTGGGGACCGAGCCGAGCGCCGCGAAGCTAGCGGCCAGGGCCGGCGCGGCGAGAGCAGCGCGGGCGGCGGCGGCCAGCGCCTCTCGCTGCGGCTGGGGAACGCCGGCGGCGGTGACCAGCCCATAGAAGACGATCGCCTCCGCCCCGGGCAGGCCAGCCTCCGCCATCGTCGGCACCGCCGGCAACTGCGCCACGCGATCGGGCCCGGCGACCGCGAGCGCGCGCACCGCGCCATCGCGCAGCAGGCCGAGCACCGGCGGCAGGCCGCTGAAGACCATGTCCAGCCGCCCCGCCAGCAGGTCATTCGCCATATCCGCATTGCCGCGATAGGGCACATGCGTCAGCTCCACCCCGGCAGTTGCGGAAAACAGCGCGCCGGCCAAATGGTTGCTGCTGCCAACGCCGGAGGAGCCATAGGTCAGCTGCCCCGGCCGGGCGCGCGCCAGGGTGATGAGGCCGGGGATATCGGTGGCCGGCAGGTCGCGCCGCACCAACAGCAGGTTCGGCCCGATCGCCACCAGCGAAAGCGGCGCGACATCCTTGGCCACATCGAAGGGCATGGCCGGCAGGAGCACCGGGTTGATGGCCAGCGCACCGCTGGTCGCCAGGGCCAGGGTATGGCCATCCGGCGTGGCGCGCAGCGCCGCCTCGGTGCCGAGATTGCCGCCAGCGCCGGCGCGGTTCTCCACCACCACCGGCTGGCCAAGCTGTTCGCCGAGCGGCCCGGAAAGCGCGCGGGCCATGAGGTCTACAGTGCTGCCGGCGCCGAAGGTGGCGATCAACCGCAGTGGCCGCGTGAACAGGGCCTGGCTCGGCGCCTGGGCAAAGGCTTTGCCGGCCGGCAGTAGCCAGGGCGCGGCCAGGGCGGCGCGGCGATGGATCACCGCTTCAGCCCCAACTCGCCGGCGATGTCGTTCTGGATCTCCCGGCGCTGGAAGCGCCAGCCGGCGGGCGTGCGCACCAGCTGGTCCAGATAGGTGCCGGCAATCGCCAGTAGCGGCCCGCCGGGGCTTTCGCGCACCATCAGGAAGTTCGACTTCACCCGCGCCGTATCGCCTTCCAGACGGATGACAATATTCGTGGTCAGGTGCCGGCGCTTCGGCCCCTCATCGGGCAGCGGGACAATGCTGCGGGCCAGTTCGGCGATTTCGCGCGGGCCACGGGCCTTCTGCGGAATCCGTTCCGGCCCCCATTCCGCGCTTTCGCTGAACAGCGCGCCCATCGCCTCGAAGCGGCATTCATCGAGGGCGAAGCAGTATTCAGCAAGCAATTCGCGGATCGCCTCGCGATCCTCGAGCACGTTCGGCATGGCCTTCCCCCGTGGCTTTCGGCGGGAGCGAAGGCTGGCCGGGGGGCGGCTGTCAATCTGCGCCGCGACGGCGCCAATAGCGCAGCAGGCCGAGGCTCATCATGCCGGCACCGAGCAGGCCCAACGCCGCCGGCTCCGGCGCCGGGATATTGGCGCCGCGGAACACCAGCAGCGGTGGCGGGTCGCCCTGCCGGACCTGCAGCGTCACCACTTCGGCCGTCACATATTGCGCTGCGGCAGGGCTGGCGAGGGCGGCGAGCAGCGGGGCGATGAACAGCAAACGGGACATGCGGCAGGTCTCCTCAAGACCCGTCCCAAATGCCACGCGGCCGGTAAATAAAGCGCTACCGCCGCTCAGCCAATGCGGGTGAGCCCGCCCATATAGGGCCGCAGCACCTCCGGCACGGTGATGCTGCCATCGGCCTGCTGGTGCGTCTCCAGCACCGCGATCAGGGCGCGCCCGACCGCGACGCCCGACCCGTTCAGCGTATGGACGAAGACATTGCCCTTGCCGGCCGTGGGCTTCATGCGCGCATTCATCCGCCGCGCCTGGAAATCCCGGCAGTTGGAGCAGGAGGAGATTTCCCGCCACGCTGCCTGCCCCGGCAGCCAGACTTCGAGGTCATAGGTCCGCGCCGCGCCGAAGCCGGTATCGCCGGCCGATAGCAGCATGCGCCGCCATACCAGACCAAGTTCGGTCAGCACCCGCTCGGCGCATTGCGTCATGCGTTCATGTTCGGCGTCGCTTTCCTCGGGCCGGGTGACGGAGACGAGTTCGACCTTGTGGAACTGGTGCTGGCGCAGCATGCCCCTGGTATCCCGCCCGGCACTGCCGGCTTCCGACCGGAAGCAGGGCGACAACGCCGTCAGCCGCCAGGGCAGGGCCGCTTCGGGGATGATTTCCTCCCGCGCCAGGTTGGTCAGCGGCACTTCCGCGGTCGGGATCAGGTAGCGGCCGTCGGTGGTTTTGAAGAGGTCTTCCTCGAACTTGGGCAGCTGGCCGGTGCCGTACATGGTCGCGGCATTGACCAGATAGGGCACGGTGGTCTCGGTGTAGCCGTGTTCCTCGGTGTGCAGCGTGAGCATCCATTGCGCCAGTGCGCGGTCGAGCCGGGCGAGCGGGCCGCGCAGGACGGTGAAGCGGCTGCCGGCGAGCTTGGCGGCGCCGGCGAATTCCATCAGGCCGAGCGCCTCGCCGATCTCGAAATGCTGGCGGGCAGGAAAATCAAGAGGAGCGGGCGTGCCGTGCTGATGCAGCACGCGATTGGCCGTCTCATCGGCGCCGTCGGGGACTTCGGGGTCGAGGAGGTTGGGGAGGTTGGAGAGCACGGCATCAAGTCGCCCGCCGATCTCCGTCGCCTGCGCCGCCTGGTTCCCCTCGCCAGCCTTCAGCGTCGCGGCTTCCGTCAGGAGCGCGCCGGCATCCTCGCCTTTCGCCTTGGCCTGCCCGATCAGCTTGGCGATGCGGTTTTGTTCGGCCCGCAGCCGCTCACTCTCGGCGATCGCCGTGCGGCGTTCGGCATCCAGCGAGACAAGTCCGGCCGCTTGCGGCGCCATGCCGCGCCGCGCGAGCGCGGCATCGAAAGCCTCAGGGGCTTCCCGAATACGCCGGATATCGTGCATCGCTCAGCCCTTCTTCCCGCCATCCTTCTTCCGCCCCATCCAGGTCGCGGCGAGGATCGAGATTTCGTAGAGCAGGATCAGCGGCACGGCGAGGCCGACCTGGCTGATGATATCGGGCGGCGTCAGCACCGCTGCGATGACGAACATGCCCACGATGGCGTAGCGCCGCCCCTTCCGCAGCGTCTCTACCTGGAGAATGCCGACGCGGCACAGCAAGGTCAGCAGCACCGGCAGCTGGAAGGCGATGCCGAAAGCCAGGATCATCTGCATGACCAGCGACAGGTATTCGCTGACCTTCGCTTCCAGCTGGATGGGCAGCCCACCCTCGCCGGGCGGCGTCTCGAAGGTGATGAAGAATTTCCAGGCCAGCGGAAAGATGAAGTAATAGGCCAGCGCCGCGCCCAGCAGGAACAGGAAGGGCGAGGCGAGCAGGAAGGGATAGACCGCCCGCTTCTCGCTCCGATAGAGCCCCGGGGCAACGAACAGCCAGAGCTGCGTCGCCCAGACGGGGAAGCTGAAGAAAGCGGCGCCGAAGAAGGCGACCTTCAGATAGGTGAAGAAGGCCTCGTACAGCGCGGTGAAGATCATCCGCCGATCGCCGCCACCCTGCGCCTGCAGGATATCGGCCAGCGGCTTGGCCAGAAAGCCGTAGATCTGGGCGGAAAAGTAATAGCAAACCGCGAAAGACAGGACGAAAGCGCCGACCGACCAGAGCAGCCGCGTGCGCAGCTCCATCAGGTGGTCCATCAGTGGCATCGGCTTGTCGTCGATGGGATCTTCGTCGGTGCTCATCGCCGGTCTCAGCTCAGCTCTTGGTCGCCGGCGCGGGCTCGGCCAGGGGGCTCGGCGGCGCGGCGAAATCGGCGTTGGTGACTGGCGGCGGCGCGGCCATCCCGGCCTCGGCCGGCGGGACGAAATCCGGTGCGGCGACGGGCGGCGGTTCGGGGATCGGCGGCAGCACGGAAGCGGGCGGGTTCGGCGCATAGGCCGGTGGGATGAAGTCCGGTGCGGCAACCACCGGCTTCGGCGGCGTGGTGGCGGCGCTATCCTTCAGCGGGTCGTCGTTGAAGGCGCTGCGCAACGTGCCGTCGCCATCGACGGCCTTTTCGATCTCGCCCTTGATGTTGAAGTTGCGGATCTGGCTGATGGTGTCGCGCACCTCGGTCAGGTTCGCCTCGCGCACCAGGTCATCGGCCTGGGACTGGAACTCGCCGGCCATCTTGCGCAGCTTGGCGATGCCCTGGGCGATACCGCGGATCGCCTCGGGCAGGTCCTTCGGGCCGATGACCACCAGGGCCACGACGCCGATCAGCGCAATCTCGGACCAGGCGAGGTCGAACATATCGTCTCCACAGGCGGCGCAGGGCGCCACGGGCCGGCGTCGTTAGCAGGAACCCCCCGCCCCGCCAATCGCAAGCCCTGCGGCTATCTAGAGCATGCTGCGTTCACAGGCGTTCACGCACCCTGCTCTAACTCTTTTTGGTCGCCGGATTCAGCGCTTTCGGCGATTCCGCCTCAACGCCTCCCGCTCTAGTGGTCCGATCCCGACGCTTGGTGTCCAAGCGTCGGGTGAATGGCCCACCAAATCAATGGCTAGTGGTGCGTGCCAGGCGGTCCCATCCGTCTGGCACGCACCACTAGGAACCCTCGGGCGGAAAAACGAAGGCGCGGGCCGGGTCCATGGCGATTTCCACCCTTTCCCCCCGATGCAGCATGCGCCCGGGCGGCAGGCGGGCGTGCAGATGCAACACCCCGCCCGCCCCATCGGCGACCGCCAGATGCACCAGGCTGGTCGGGCCGAGCAGCCGGCAGGCCTCGACCTCCGCCGCCACCCCCGGCTCGCGCAGCAGCAGCCCCTCGGGCCGCAGCAGCACTTCGGCCGGGCCATCCGGCAGGCGCGTGCCCGGCGGCAGTGGCAGGGCCCCGATCGCGGTCAGTGCCTGCCCGGCGGCGATGCGTGCCGGCAGGCGGTTCACTTCACCTAAGAAGCCCGCGACGAAGGGCTCGGCGGGGGCCAAATACAGCTCCTCCGGCGTGCCGAGCTGGACCACCCGCCCGGCCCGCATCAGGGCGATGCGGTCGGCCATGAACATCGCCTCCTCCGCATCATGGGTGACGATCAGCGCCGGGATGCCGCTGGCCTGCAGCACGTGCAGCGTGTCATCGCGCACCTGTTCGCGCAGCCGCGCATCGAGGCTGGCAAAAGCCTCATCCAGCAGCACCACGCGCGGCCCCGGCGCCAGCGCGCGGGCCAGGGCGACGCGCTGCTGCTGCCCACCGGACAGCATGTGCGGATGCGCCACGGCATGGGTCTCAAGCCCTACGCGGGCCAGCGCCTCGGCCACCCGCCAGGCGCGGTCCCCGCGCGGGATGTGCCGCAGGCCAAAGGCGATGTTTTCGGCGACGGTCAAATGCGGAAACAGGGCGAAGTCCTGGAAGACGAAGCCGATATGCCGCGCCTCCGGCGGCACCTCCCGCCCCGGCTCGGCCAGGATCGTTCCGCCCAGGGTGATGCGCCCGGCCTGCAGTGGCTCCAGGCCCGCGATCAGGCGCAGCAGCGTCGTCTTGCCATCGCCGGACGGGCCCAGCAGACAGAGGATCTCCCCCTCCCGCACCGCAAGGTCGATGCCGCGCAGCACCTCCCGCGCGCCGTAGGCGTGGCGGATGCCGGAGAGTTCCAGTGTCATGGCGCGGGCTCGGCGGCGCCGTACTGCCAGGCGATGCCGGCCTCGGCCATGATGGTCCGCGCGGCCGCCTCGCTCGCGGCCCAATCCTCTCGCAGCCGGCCTTCGAAGACCACCCGGCGGATGCCCGCCTGGGCCAGCAGCGCGGCGCATTGGGCGCAGGGTGGATGGGTGACATAGGCGGTGCAATCGGCCAGCGGAATGCCGGCGCGGGCTGCCGTCGCCACCGTATTGGCTTCGGCATGCACCGACAGCAGCAGCTTGGTCGGCCGGTCGGCCAGCCGTTCCGGCGTATCGGCAACGCCGCGCGGGAATCCGTTGAAGCCCATGGCCCGGATGCGCTTATCCGCATCCACCACCACGCAGCCAACGCGCGTGGTGCGGTGCTTCGACCATTGCGCGATATGGTTGGCCAGCCCGAGGAACCGGGCATCCCAATGGGCAGGCATGGCGTCTTCGGTCATCCCTGGCATCATACCGCCCCCCAGCACGGGAATAACCCCTTCATGGTCCAGGACCCCGCCTTCGCCCGCCCCGGCCGCTTCTGGAAAGGCAATATTCACACCCATTCGACGCTTTCGGATGGGGTCCGCAGCCCGGCCGAGGTCTGCGCCGCTTATCGTGAGGCCGGCTATGACTTCCTCGCCCTGACCGACCATTTCATGGCCAAATACGGCTTTCCGGTGGCCGATACCCGGCCC
>CAITYE010000190.1 GCA_903896535.1 uncultured Paracraurococcus sp. | reverse complement strand
GGCGGGGGCGGTGACCGAACCGGGATATCAAACGGTTAGAGCGGGATGCGTTGAGGCGGCATCGCCGAAAGCGCTGAATCCCGCGATCCAACACATGCTAGAGCGGGCTGCGTGAACGTATGTGAACGCAGCATGCTCTAGAGCGGGATGCGTTGAGGCGGCATCGCCGAAAGCGCTGAATCCCGCGACCCAAGAAAAATTAAAGCGGGATGCGTGAACGCAGGGGAACGCAGCATGCTCTGGCCGCCTGCGTTGCCGCCGCAGGCGCTCGGTTGCGGTCGCGGCGCATCTGCCGGCGGTCCGATGCGTCCATCGGGACGCGATCGGCGCTCGCCGCCGCTATTCCCGCAAGGCGCGGAAGCAGGCGCCGGCCGCCGTCGCGCTATCCCGGGCAGAGCTCTCCTTCACCTGGCCCGCCATGACCATGGCACGAACCTTTTGCTGCATGACATCGCGGATGACGCTGGTCGGGCTGATTTGCGGCAGGACCGCATCGTAGATCAGCGCGGCTTCCGGGGGCAGGCCGGCCCGGCACTGCGCCGCCGCGGCGGGGTTGGCGCGCGCGGGCGCGGCGCTGCACGCCAGCCCGCCCAGGGCCAGCGTGAGCATCAATCTGGTCTTGGACATCGCCATGCTCTCCTGTTGTCGCGCGCCGGCTTATAGACCCGGCGCCATCGCCGCCCAGGGGGCCGCCCGCTCATAGCCGGCGGCGGCGGCAAAAAGCCGGGCTTCGGCGAAGGAAGGCGCCACCAATTGCAGCCCGATCGGCAGGCCGGTGCTGGCCTGCACGCCGCACATCACGCTGATCGCCGGGTGGCCGGTGACGTTGAAGGGCGTGCGGGCCTGGCGCGGATAGGTGCGCTCGACCTCCGCCGGATCATCGATCCGGCAGGCGGGTTCCATGGAACTCGCGGTCAGCAGCAGGTCCACCTCGCCGAAGGCGGCTTCGACCAGCGCCACCAGTTCCCGCCGGCGCCGCTGCGCCTGGACGTAGTCCGTGCCGGTGGTGAACATCCCCGGTAGCAGGCGGCGCCGGGTCACGGCGGCGTAATCGCCCGGCCGGTCGCGCAGCCAGGGTTCGTGGATCGCGGTCGCTTCCGGCAGCAGGATGGTGCGGTTGACGGCGGCGAATTCGCCCAGCGGGGGCAGCGTGATGTTGCTCAGGATGGCGCCTTCGGCGGCCATCAGCTTGGCCGCGGCCTCCAGCGCCGCCGCCACCTCCGGGATCGCCGGCTGGTCGGTTTCGTGGAAATGCCGGACGAAGCCAATCCGCAGCCCCTGCAGGCCGGCGTTTAGCAGCCGGGTATAGTCCTCGGCGGGGGCTGCGGCGCTGCCAGGGTCGGCCGCATCATGGCCGGCCATGGCGTTCAACAGCATGGCATTGTCGCGCACCGTGCGGGTCATCGGGCCGACATGGTCCAGCGTGAAGGCCAGCGGAAAGACCCCGCGGCGAGAGACCAGGCCATAGGTCGCCTTCAGCCCGACAATGCCGCAATGGGACGCCGGGTGCCGGACCGAGCCACCGGTATCGGTGCCGAGCGCCGCCGGGAAATAGCGCGCGGCGATGGCGGCACCGGACCCGGAGGAGGAGCCGCCCGGGTGATGCGCCAGGTTCCAGGGGTTGCGCGCCGGCGGGAAGGGCAGGTCGAAGGCCGGGCCGCCGATGGCGAATTCATGCGTCGCCAGCTTGGCCGGGAAGATCGCCCCAGCGGCCCGCAGGCGCGTCACCACCGCCGCATCCTCGGTCGCGATGCGGTCGATCTGCAGCTTGGAGTGGCAGGTGGTGGCAATGCCGGCAAGGTCGATGATGTCCTTCAGCCCCACCGGGATACCGTGCAACGGGGAACGCGGCCCGGCCTTGGCGATCTCCGCCTCGGCGTCGCGGGCGGCGGTGCGGGCGGGCTCGGCCAGCAGGGCGATGATGGCGTTCAGCCGGGGCTCCACCGCCGCGATGCGAGAGAGGCAATCCTCCAGCAGCTCAACGGGCGAAAGGCGGCGGGCGGCGATCAGCGCGGCGGCTTCGGCCAGCGTCAGGGTGTGCGGCGCGGTCATGCCTGCGGCCCCTTGCCGGGGGCGCGATAGGCGGGCGTCGGCTCAGCGGCTGGCGAGGTGGGGCGCTTGAAGCCGCCCCGGATGCGGGCGGCATTGGCGATCGCCTCCTCGACATCGGCGCGATGTTCGGCCCAGGCCTTATCGAGGCCCGCGGCCTTGGCGCGGATGGCGTGATCGTCCGACATGCTGGGTTCTCCTGCTGCTTGGCCGCGCCCGGGCGGTTTGGCGAAGTCTAAAGCAGGATGCGTTCGCATTCGCTCAGGCATCCTGCTCTGGGAAATATAGCAAGCAAATATCGCGCCGGCCGTTCAGCGCCCGGCGCGAAAGACAAAGCGGCGGGAGACGAAGAAATTGGCGAATATCCCGGCCAGCGCACCGGCCGCAACGCCCAGCACGGGCTGCGCCAAGACCAGCGGCACGGTCAGCAGCAGCAGCGCATAGGCGCCGTAGTTGAAGGCGAAGCCGGACAGGTTCAGCAGCAAAAACAGCCCCCATTGCCGCCAGCTGGCGCCTTGCTGGGCCGCCCGGAAGGTCCAAAGCCGGTTCAGCGTATAGGTGGCGGTCGCGGCGCAGATATAGGAGATGATGCGCCCGACCCAGGGCCCGAGGCCAAGCCGCAGCATCGCCAGCAGCACCCCGGCATCGACCAGGAACCCCACCGTGCCGACCATGCCGAAGCGGATGAACTCCCCAAGCAGCCGGGCGCGGGCCGGGCCGAGCCGCTGCTCTGCCGCGCCGAGCACCAGGTCGCGCATGCCTTGAAGGGTCCGGGGCGGCGTCATCCGGCGGGCGCTTAGCCGATCCCATCGCTGGCGTCACCGGCACCAATGCCGTCCAGGGTGGCGGGATGGTCGGGCCGCTTTGCCGACGCCGCGCCGCGCGGTAATCCTGGTGCCATGTCTGCCGCCCCCAAGCTGCCGCTCGCCGGTC
>CAITYE010000189.1 GCA_903896535.1 uncultured Paracraurococcus sp. | reverse complement strand
CTGATTGGCGAGAGCCCGAGCGATCGCCACCCGCTGCTGCTCGCCACCCGAAAGCTTGCCGGGACGATGATTCTCCCGCCCCGCAAGGCCGAAGCTTTGCAACAACGCCGCCGCCCGGGTCAGGGCGACGGCACGCGTCGCGCCTGCGGCCATCTGCGGCAGCAGGACATTCTCGGCGGCCGTGAATTCCGGCAGCAAATGATGGAATTGATAAACGAAGCCGATGGCGGTGCGGCGGATCGCCGTACGCGCATCGTCGCCGAGACTGCCTGCCAGGCGGCCTTCGACGAAAACCTCTCCGGCATCGGGCCGTTCGAGCAGGCCAGCAAGGTGTAACAAGGTCGACTTGCCGGTGCCGGACGGCGCGACAAGGGCAACGATCTCCCCGGCAGTAAGGGTCAGGTCGGCCCCACGCAGCACGGCCAACTCCCCGGCCTCAGTCCGGAACCGCCGCTCGACGGACTGCAGGCGCAGTGGAGGCTCACTCATTGCGCAGGGCCTCCACCGGGTCGAGGCGCGCCGCGCGCCAGCTTGGCCAAAGGGTCGCCAGCAGCGCCAAGCAAAGCGCGAGCAGCACCACCTGCGCGACCTCACGCCAGTCCACCACGGCCGGGATACGGGTCAGGAAGTAAATTTCAGGGTCGAAAAGGGTGGTACCGGATACTCGCATCAGGAATTGCCGAATCGCTTCGATATGCGCGCAGAAGGCGAGACCAAGCCCCAGCCCCAGCAAGGTACCGAGGCCACCGATCGCGCCGCCACAGAGAAGAAAGACCCGCAGGATGGCAGCCCGCCCGGCGCCCATGGTCCGTAGGATCGCGATGTCCTGCCCCTTGTCCTTCACCAGCATGGTAAGCGAGGAGATGATGTTGAACGCCGCAACCAGGATGATCAGCATCAGAATCAGGAACATGACGTTTCGCTGCACGCGGACGATCTCGAAAAAGGCACTATTGGCGTCCTGCCAATCGGCGATGCGGATTGGCAGGCCAGGCAGGGCATGACGGATTTCAATGGCCGCCGCTTCGCTGGTCTCGGCATCATGCAAGTGCACCTCGATCTGGCTGACCTGGCGCGGCAGTTGGAAAAAGAGTTGTGCCGCAGGCAGGGGCATGAAGGCGAAGGCATTGTCGTAATCCTGCATGCCCGCTTCAAACAGAGCGACCACGCGATAGGTCTTCAGGCGCGGCACCGTGCCAAACACCGTCGCTCGGCCTTCGGGCGAGATGACCGTTACCTTATCGCCGACCCCGATATCGAGCTTACGGGCCAGGCCGATCCCCAGCACCAGGGCATCCTCGCCGACGAAATCGCCCAGGCCACCGGCGCGGATATTCCCGGCAATGATCGGCCGGGCCACCAGATCGGCAGGCGTCACGCCGCGTATGAGCCCGCCCGCCGAAGCGCCGCTATCAGTCGTCAGCAACACCTGACCCTCGACGATCGGCACCGCCTGCGCGACTCCAGGCAGCGCGCGCAGCCGAGCAGCGAGCGTGGCGTAGTCGCCCAGCGCCCCCTGCTGCGCAAAGACCCCAAGATGGCCGTTGAGCGCGAGGATCCGCCCAAGCAATTCCTGCCGGAAACCGCCCATAACGCTCAGGACGACAATCAGCGTGGCGACGCCAAGGGCGATGCCGGCAAGGGAGAAGCCTGCGATGACCGACACGAAACGCTCGCCCCGGCGCGCCCACAGATAGCGCCCGGCGATCATCCGCTCGAACGGGCCAAAAGGCGTATCGCTAGCCATGGCGCAGCGCCTCCGCGGGATCGATCCGCGCCGCCCGCCAACTCGGATAAAGCGTCGCCAGCAGCGAAAGGCTGAGACCCATAGCCAACACGAGCAAAACCTCCCGTGGCTCGATCACCACCGGCAACTGAGTGAGGTAATAGAGTTCCGGGCTGAAAAAAGGCGTGTCCTGCAGGGCCAGTAGCCAGCCGCGCAGGGTGACGAAGTTGCTAGCTATCACCAGCCCCAGACCAAAGCCGATCACGGTGCCTAGGCCGCCCAGCGTTACACCGCAGAGCAGGAAGATGCGGAGGATCGCGCCGCGCGGTGCCCCCAGAGTTCGGAGTATGGCGATATCCCGCCCCTTATCCTTCACCAACATGGTGAGGGAGGAAATGATGTTGAACGCCGCTATGAGGACAATCAGCGTTAGAATGAGGAACATGACGTTCCGCTCAACCAGCATGGCCGCATAGATGCTGCTGTTGACCCGTTGCCAATCAGCGATGCGAACGGGATCGCCGCGCAGGGCTGCCTGCACTGCGGCCGTGATGGGCGCGACCTGTTGCGGATCGGCGACGAAGAGCTCGATCTGACTGACCTCGCCGGTCAGGCCAAAAAATTCTTGCGCTGCGGTCATCGGGATGAAGACCTGCCGCGCATCGACCTCCGGCATCCCGGTATCAAACAGCGCGACCACGCGGAAGCTGCGCTGGCGCGGCGCGGTGGTGAAGTCTCCGCCCCGCGCTTGGGGTAGGACCAACGTCAAGCGGTCTTCCGGCCGCAAGCCCATCTTGGCCGCCAGACGAACACCGATCACCGCGGTATCTCCATCGCCGAACGCCGCGAGGCTGCCGCGCCGCAACCGGCCGGCAATCGGCTGGCGGGCACGAAGATCGGCGGGCGCTATGCCGCGCACGAGAGCGGCTGAGGCACCACCGTTCGATCCGGTGATCAGGCTTTGGCCTTCAATCATCGGGACCACCTGCTGCACCCCGGGGATCTGCGCGAGCCGCCCCGCCACAAGAGCGTATCCCCCGAGTGCGCGGCCCTGTGCCGGGTGCACCGTGAGATGGCCATTCAGTCCGATGATTCGATCAGCCAGATCCTGGCGAAAACCGTTCATGACCGACATAACGATGATCAAAGCGGCCACACCAAGCGCGATGCCGAGCAGCGACATGGCGGCAGTGATGGAGATAAACCGCTCGCCCTTGCGGGCCCGCAGATAGCGGGAGGCGACCGTCCGCTCGAACGCGTTAAAGATCATCGCGCGCTCGGCATCTGCTCGCCTATCCTGATCATAAGCCGGCGCCTCAGCTCCGAATCCGGGCGATGGCATCCTCAAGCGAAAGGTCCAAGCGCTCACCGCTTGCGCGGCGCTTCAGCTCAACCCGCCCTGCGGCGGCGCCGCGCGGTCCGACGATCGCCTGCCACGGATGCCCGAGCAGATCGGCATCGGCGAATTTGGCACCGGCGCGCTCCTCACGGTCATCATACACCACGTCGTTGCGATACATTGGGTCATCGTGGAAATGACCATAAAGGCGCTCGGCGAAGGCGTCAGTCGTCGTATCGCCGACCTTGAGATTGATCACTGCCACGCGGAACGGCGCGACCGTGTCGGGCCATTTGATGCCGGCATCGTCGTGATTTGCCTCAATGATCGCACCGACCAGGCGCGAGACGCCGATGCCGTAGCTGCCCATCTCCGGCACGACCGGCTTGCCATCCGGTCCGGCAACGGTGAGCCCCATGGCATTGCTGTACTTCGTACCGAAGTAGAAGATGTGGCCGACCTCAATGCCCTTGCCTTCGCGTCGCCGCAGCTCGGGAACATTCGCCCAGGCGCCCAGGTCGTGCTTCTCATCCGTTGCGGCGTACATTGAGGTGATCTGCTGATAGAAGGTGGCGAGATCGGCCTTCTTGGCAGAATCGAAATCCGATTTCTGCCAATCCAAATTTTCGAAGTCAGCGTCGTAGAAGACGGTGCTCTCCCCGGTGGGCGCGAGGATAATGAACTCATGGCTTAGATCGCCCCCGATCGGACCGGTATCCGCCGCCATCGGCACCGCGCGCAGACCCATGCGCTGGAAGGTGCGCATATACGCCAACATCATCGCCCGATAACTGTCGACCGCACCAGGTTGGTCAAGGTCGAAGCTATAGGCATCCTTCATCAAGAATTCGCGCCCGCGCATGACACCGAAGCGCGGGCGCACTTCATCGCGGAATTTCCACTGGATGTGATAGAGATTGCGCGGCAGATCGCGATAGCTTTTCGCGTAGGACTTGAAGATGTCGGTGATCATCTCCTCGTTGGTCGGACCGTAGAGCATCTCCCGCTCATGGCGGTCCTTCAGCCGAAGCATCTCTGGGCCATACGCTTCGTAGCGGCCCGACTGGCGCCACAGATCGGCAGTTTGGATGGTCGGCATCAGGATCTCCTGCGCCCCGGCACGATCCTGCTCCTCGCGAACGATCTGCTCGACCTTGCGCAACACACGCCAACCCAGCGGTAGCCAGGCATAGATGCCCGCCGATGTCTGGCGGACCAGACCGGCCCGCAGCATCAGGCGGTGGGAGGCAATTTGCGCCTCAGTCGGGGTTTCCTTGAGGGTCGGAAGGAAGGCGCGGGAAAGGCGCAAGGCAGGACTCCAGCAGCTGCAGATTGGCTTTATGAGAGGGTCATAGATCAGATTTGCGGTCGTGGTGAGGTGCCTCTGCAGCCTCTCGGGTAGCCGCAATTTTGTGACCGCCGCGCAGCCCCAAAAGACCAAATCGGCAAGATTCGGGGGTCAAATTCGATATTTACTCTTGGCTACGCGGAAGGAATCGGATAACAAAAAAAAGGGCCGTGCCCCAAGGCACGGCCCGAGTTTAGGGAGGAAACGCCAGTCACACGGCAGAAAGAGGACCAACCCTCTCTCTGTTTGAGATCATGGCGGGAGGACCGGGCTGAAGACAACGCAAAACGCGGTCTTCGGCGATGAAAAAACCGGCTTCCCGACAAAATCTGTTCAATAATAAGGCGGCATTGGCTAGGGAGCACAAAAGCCGCTCATTTTTCGGGCAGCGCGAGCCAGCCGCTGCGGAAGCTCAAGAAGTCACTCCGCACGAGCGCCTCGATCGCTAACCAAATCACGACCGTCACAAGGGTCGTGATTATTATTGCTCGCCATAGGCGCGGAGCGCGCGGTGCCCCACGCCAGCCAGTCAGCAAATCGCCTTCCGGATCAGGCCGTGTGCCGAACGGCAATACTGCGAAGAGCGTAAGCCACCAGACCATCACGAAAACGGCTAAGCCGCTGGCAATCCCCATCTTCCCTCAAACCCGCAACAGATGGACCTCGACCAGGGGACGCTTGCGCAGCCTCCGGCCGATCGCCTTGCGCAGCACGGCACGAACCGCCTCGCGCAGGGCATCATCTTCACGCCGCAAGGCGCTGGGCAATGCCGCGATAGCGCGAATGAGTTCCGAGGCCAGGGGACCTGACCCCTCCTCTGCCTCCAGCAGGCCGGGGGCGGAAATCTGCGGGGTCCCAAGCACCCGCCCTGTAGGGTCGACAGCCAGAGACGCGATCACGACACCATTGCCCAACATGCGCTTACGGGCGGCGAGGACGCTGCCCGAGAGCGGCAAGAGCCGTCCTTCATCGACGGCGAGCCGCCCGGTTGGCACACCCTCGACAACATCCGGTTTCCCCGGTGAGAACCGCACCACATCGCCATCTTCAACCAGGATCGGCGTTACCTGCACCTCACGCATGAGGGCCGCATGCTCCTGCAGGTGCCGCCATTCCCCGTGTACCGGCACCGCAAAGCGCGGCCGGACAAGCGCATAGAGCCGCTTTAATTCATCGCGCGCAGGATGGCCCGAGACATGGACCATATGGTCATCTGCGGTCATCACACGGCACCCGCGCCGCGCCAACTGATCCTGCATGCGGAGAATGCCGCGTTCGTTCCCGGGAATCATACGCGACGAAAAAATAACCGTATCGCCTTCGCCCAGAGCGATTTGCGAGTGAGTATCGGCGGCGATACGGGAGAGGGCAGAGCGCGGTTCGCCCTGGCTTCCGGTGCAAATCACCAGCAGATTGTCGTCAGGCAGGTAACCGGCATCCTCCTCGGCCAGAAACTCCGGTATCTCGCGCAGATAACCGCAATCCCGCGCCGCCGTTACCGCATTGCGGAGAGAGCGCCCGAACAGCGCAACCTGCCGGCCGGCAGCCTGGCCGGCGAGCGCGACGCTCTCGACCCGCGCCAGATTGGTCGCGAAACAAGCAACAGCAACCCGCCCGGAAAGGCCACGGATGATCGCAGCAAGGTTCCGTCGCACGTCAGCTTCGGAACCTGAGTGCCCTTCAACCATGGCGTTGGTGCTATCGCAAATCATCGCCAGGACGCCCTCATCACCCAGGCGCGCGAAAGCTGCCTCGTCGGTGGGGCCCCCGATCAAGGGATCAGGGTCCAGTTTCCAGTCGCCGGTGTGTACCAAAACACCGTGGCGCGTGCGGATTGCCAGCGCCTGCGCTTCCGGGATCGAGTGCGAGACGTGCAGGAATTCGAGATCGAAAGGCCCGACCACAAAGCGGCCGCACAGCGGAACCGTAACGATCTTCACGTCGCCCAGATGTCCGGCTTCCGCCAGCTTGCGGCGCAAGACGGCGCTTGCGAACGGGCTCGCATAGATCGGGCAGCGCAGCATGGGCCAAAGATGGGCGACCGCGCCGACATGGTCTTCATGGGCGTGGGTGATCACGAGCCCGGTCAACTTGTCCCGGCGATCGGCGAGCCAGGCCGGATCCGGACACATGATCTCAGTCTCTGGGTGCTCAGCCCCGCCGAATCCAATGCCACAATCGATCGCGAGTAACGCTCCGTCGCAGCGATAGACATTCAGATTCATGCCGATTTCGCCGGTCCCGCCCAAGGGGATGAAGGCGAGATCGCCGGTCGGGTCAGGCCCAGCCGTCGTCCTATACTCGTCCATATCGCGTCCGCCCCGGACTGGCCGGGCCGGCCCTTTCATCGTTCAGTGCGTTGCATGGACGGTTCCAGCAGAAACGGTCCATGGCACGCACTCAGCCGTCTCGGAACTGTGTACGTGTCAAGATGGGTGCGGGATTGCGTTCCGCCAACAGGCGCAACCCCTCGAGCGTGATATCCGGGTCGATGGTCTGGATGATCGTGGTCCCCTCAGAAAACAGTGGCGCGAGGCCGCCAGTTGCGATCACTTTCAAGGGCTCCTCGTATTCGGCCTTGATGCGGCCGACAATGCCTTCAATCAGCCCGACATAGCCCCAGTAAACGCCTGACTGCATCGCCGAGACCGTATCCCGGCCCACCACGGCTTGCGGACGGCCGATACCGATTCGTGGCAGCCGGGCAGCGGCCTGATGCAAGGCTTCAATCGAAAGATTGATGCCTGGCGCGATGACGCCGCCAAGATAGGCACCGTCAGCCGCAACAACATCAAACGTGGTCGCTGTACCAAAATCGATGACGACGAGTGGTCCTTTGTAGTGATGATGTGCCGCGAGAGAGTTTAGCAGACGGTCGGCCCCTACCTCCTGCGGGCGGTCCACCCGGATCTCGAAACCCCAATCTACCGCGGCACGCGCCACCAAAGGTTCCACACTGAACCACTCTCGGGCCAATCGGCGTAGGTTATAGAGCGCCGCTGGAACCACCGTCCCTATGACGCAGCGATCTATGTCCTGGGCACGCAGGCCATTGAGTTGGAACAGCGTCAGCAGCCAAACCGCATATTCATCAGAGGTCCGGTCCGCTCGGGTAGCGATGCGCCAACGGCCGCGCCACTCTATGCCGTCATGGACAGCAAATACGACATTCGTGTTGCCCGCATCGATGGCCAGAAGCATGTCCTAGATCTCTCCAGCGCCGAGGATCTCGCCAGCATGGATCGCTCGCCGCTCATCCCCTAGCTCGACCAGCAAGGCACCATCCGACGCCAGGCCGAGGTAGCGCGCGCCGGACGGTCCGTCACGCAGGCTTATCACCGCACCCGGCGCGGGCCCGAACTGCACCCAGGCAGCGCGTACCGGGGCGAACCCAGCCGCCGCGGCCCGTTTTTGCCAGGTGTTTATCCGGCCCAGCAGCCGATGGGCGAAATCAATCGGCGCTTCTGGATCGCCCAGCGTTGTCGTCGGACGATTTGGGATCACCGGGGCATGTTGGAGGTTCACGCCGATCCCGAACGCGACCCATGCAATGCCGCCATCCGCCGCCAAAGCCGTTTCTGCCAGGATGCCCGCACATTTGGCGCCCTCGCGGAGAAGGTCATTTGGCCATTTCAAGCTTACACGGCCTTTCGCCAAGGGTGCCGCCGCTTCAGCCAAGGCAAGACCCGCCAGCAGGCTCCATTGCGGTGCTTCTCGGCCAGCGCCGCCGGGGCGCAGCAGGACAGAAAGATAGAGATTACCCGGTGGCGAATACCAATGCCTGCCGCCACGACCGCGCCCCGCCGTTTGCTCTGTGGCGACGATTACCAAGCCTGCCGGTTCGCCAGCGACAGCGCGTTCGACCAAGGCTGTCTGGGTGCTTGGCAGGCGTGGATAGTGCTCCAGGCGCCAATCGATACTCACCCCCCGAGCAACGCCATCGCCGCGGATTGCGCCGCCGCAACCAAGGGCGCCGGCCAAAGCGCAAAAGCCAAGGTGAAGATTCCCGCAGCCGCCATCACGACGCCCAGGCTGGCGGGCGCATCATCCAAGCGGCCGGCCGCCTCGTCAAAATACATGACCTTCACAATGCGGAGGTAGTAATAGGCCGAGACAACGCTCGCCAGAACACCGACGACAGCCAGTAGCCAAAGGCCGCCCTGGACCGCTGCTAGAAACACATAGAGCTTGCCGAAGAAGCCCGCGAGCGGCGGGATGCCCGCCATTGAGAACATGAAAATCGACATCCACGCCGCGCGCATCGGGTCAGTACGACCAAGTCCAGCGAGGTCGGCAACGGTCTCAACCGCCTTGCCTTGACGACGCATGGCGATCAGCACTGCGAAGGCGCCGAGATTCATGGCCACGTAGATCGCCATGTAGATAAGGAGGCCGCGCAATCCGGCAGTATCCGCCACGGCTAGACCCATCAAGGCGTAGCCCACATGGCCGATTGAGGAATAGGCCATCAGCCGCTTGATATTCTGTTGGCCGATTGCGGCAAAAGCCCCGAGTACCATGGAGAGCAAGGACATCAGGATGATCACCTGCTGCCATTGCGGCGCAAGATCCCCGAAGGGATCGTAAAGGACACGTGCCAGCAGGGCGAGCGCCGCAACCTTCGGAGCAGCTGAGAAGAACGCCGTAACCGGTGTCGGCGCACCTTCGTAAACGTCCGGCGTCCACATATGGAAGGGCACGGCCGAGACCTTGAAGGCGAGACCGGCGATGACGAAGACAACCCCCACCACGACCCCGGCCGAGACGCCGTGTTGATGGTTAAAAGCCGCGGCGATTTGATCGAAGCCGGTCGCGCCTGCGAAGCCGTAGACCAGCGAACTGCCATAGAGCATGAGGCCCGAGGCCAGGGCACCAAGAACAAAATACTTCAGGCCTGCCTCCGCAGAGCGGCCATTGTCACGGTCAAAGGCGGCAATCACATAAAGCGGCAGCGACAGCAGCTCTATGCCCATATAAAGCACGAGCAGGTCGTTGGCCGATATCATCACCAACATGCCGAGGCTGGCGAGCAGCAGCAGCACTGGATACTCAAAGCGGCCGATCCGCTCCTTCTCGTTGAAATCGAGAGCCAGGAGGAGGCCAACGGCCGCGGCAAGCAGCGCCAAGACCTTCATGAATCGGCTGAAACCGTCGGCAATGTACTGACCGCCAAAGGCGGAACCCTCACCCTGCGCGAGCACGAGAACAGCGGTAAGCAGCAGGGCGCCAATCGAGGCCATGCAGACAGGAAAATAGGTTTCCCGCTTCGGAAGCACCCCGGCGACCAGGATAAGTAGGGTGCCGATAGCCAGCACCAGTTCGGGGAGAGCAAGCGTCCAGTTCATGGTTATTGCACCCCGGCGAGGCGGCTGAGCGCCACGGCCGCCTCGTGCCGCGCGACCAGATTGGCGACAGTCGCCTCGAAGAATTCGAGGAAGGACTGCGGATAAACACCCATCCAGAGCGTGAGCAGGATCAGCGGCGCGAAGACCGCGTATTCGCGCGGACTGAGGTCGAGCAGGGCGCGAAGGTCGGGTTTCGTCACCTTGCCGAAGGCGACCCGGCGATAAAGATAGAGCATATAGAGCGCGCCCAGGACCATACCGCTCGCCGCCCCAAGGGCGAGCCAGGGGTTCACTTTCCAGGCCCCAACGATCACCAAAAACTCGCCGACGAAGTTGGCGAGGCCTGGCAGGCCGACAGAGGCCATGGTGAAGAACAGGAAGACCAGCCCGTAGGCCGGCATAATGTTCGCCACACCGCCATAGCGGGCGATCTCTCGGCTATGCACGCGGTCATAGACGACACCAACGCAAAGAAAGAGGGCGCCGGAGACGACGCCATGCGCGAGCATGGTGAAGAGGGCACCGGAAAGGCCCTGGGCGTTGAAGGTGAAGATGCCGATTGTGACGATGCCCATATGGGCGACCGACGAATAGGCGATCAGCTTCTTCATATCCTCCTGCGCGAGCGCGACGAGGGAGGTGTAAACAACGGCGATCACCGAGAGCGCGAAGATCAGCGGAGCAAACTCCGCCGAGGCCTCAGGCAGCAGCGGTAGGCTGAAGCGGAGAAAGCCATAGGCGCCCATCTTCAGGAGCACCCCGGCGAGGATGACCGATCCGGCGGTCGGCGCCTCGACGTGCGCGTCGGGCAGCCAGGTATGCACCGGCCACATCGGCACCTTCACCGCGAAGGAGGCGAGGAAGGCAAAAAAGATCCACCCCTGGGCCGCACGCGGAATGGCCGTGTCGAACAGGGTTGGGATATCCGTGGTGCCGGCGTGATACCAAATATAGAGGATCGCCAGTAGCATCAGCACGCTGCCCAGCAGCGTATAGAGAAAGAACTTGAACGCCGCATAGACCCGCCGCGGACCGCCCCAGATGCCGATGATGAGGAACATCGGGATCAGCACCGCCTCGAAGAAGACGTAGAAGACGATGAAGTCGAGCGCGGCGAACATGCCGACCATCATGGTCTCGAGGATCAGGAAGGCGATCATATACTCCCGCACCCGGGTCGCGATCGCCTCCCAGGAGGCAAGCACGCAGATCGGTGTCAGCGCCGTCGACAGCAGGACGAAAAGCACCGAGATCCCGTCAACGCCCATGTGGTAGCCGACCCCGTATTCCGGGAGCCAGGGGACGTTTTCCTCGAACTGGAAGTCGGCACTACTACGGTCAAAGCCAAACCACAGGAGAAGGCTGAGCAGGAACACCAGGAGACTGGTCCACAACGCGGTCCACCGGGCATTACGGGCCACAACCTCCGCATTGCCCCGGACGCTCATGATAATGAGTGCGCCGACCAGTGGCAGGAAGGTGATGAGCGAGAGCAGAGGGAAGCCGGCGGCGTTCATGGCTCAGGCCCGAAACAGGAAGAGGGTGACGAGAACAACGAGGCCGATGATCATGGCGAAGGCGTAGTTCGCCACCCGCCCGGTCTGCAGCCCGACCGCCCCGCGCGAGACGCCAGCCGCCAGCCTGGCGGCGCCGTTCGGCAATCCGTCGATGATCTTTGCGTCACCGGTTTTCCACAAGACAGTCGCGAGACGCTGTGCTGGCTGGACGAAGATGCGGTCGTAGAGTTCGTCGAAATACCACTTGTTGAGCAGAAAGTGGTAAGGGCCGTGGAAGCGTTCCGCAAGGCGGTGCGGCAGCGAAGGTACGAAGACGTACATCAGGAAAGCCAGGGCAATCCCAGACAGTCCGATGATCGTCGGCAAAACGGGAACCCAAGACGGTACCTCATGCATCGCATGCAGTACGTGATTGTGTGGGCCATTGACGATCGCGCCGCGCCAGAAGCCGTGCTCATGCTCGCCGATAAAGAGCGGGGCGAAGATCGCACCGGTCACAATGGCGCCCGTCGCCAGAACCAGCAGCGGGATCAGCATCACCCATGGGCTCTCATGGACATGCTCCATGGTGTGATGATCTGCGCGCGGCTCACCATGGAACGTGAGGAGAATCAGCCGCCAGGAATAGAACGCAGTGAGGAAGGCGGCGAGGATGCCGCAAAGGAAGGCGTAGGTCCCCACACCGCTATGCGCGGCGAAGGCGGCTTCGATGATCGCATCCTTGGAGTAGTAGCCGGCAAAGAACGGCACACCCGCAAGCGCCAGACTGCCGATCCAGAAGACCGCGTAGGTGATCGGGATCTTCTTCCAGATGCCACCCATTCGACGGATATCCTGCTCATCGGACATGGCATGGATAACGGAGCCTGCGGCAAGGAAGAGCAATGCCTTGAAGAAAGCATGAGTGAAAAGGTGGAACATCGCGACCTGATAAGCACCCACGCCCGCGGCGAAAAACATGTAGCCCAGCTGGGAGCACGTGGAGTAGGCGATCACCCGCTTGATGTCATTCTGGACGCAGCCGATGGTCGCCGCGAACAGGGCTGTGGTTGCGCCAAGGAAGCAAACGAAGCCAAGCGCTGTTGGCGCGACCTCGAAGATCGGCGACATGCGGCAGACGAGGAATACCCCAGCGGTCACCATCGTCGCAGCGTGAATCAGCGCCGAGACCGGGGTAGGCCCCTCCATGGCGTCGGGCAGCCAAGTGTGCAGCCCGAGCTGCGCAGACTTCCCGCAGGCGCCAAGAAACAGCAGGAAGCCGATCAGCTCCATCGCGCGGACGCCACCGAAGCGATCCTCCGCATGCTGTGGGATGGCAGCAAAAATAGTCTCAAACTCGATGGAGCCGAAGACATAGAAGACCAAGGCCAAGCCGAGCATGAAGCAGACATCGCCGACCCGGTTAACGATGAATGCCTTCATCGCCGCGCGATTGGCACTGTCGCGATCGTACCAGTAGCCGATCAGCAGATAGCTCGCGAGGCCCACACCTTCCCAGCCGAAGAAGAGCTGGGCGAGATTATCGGCCGTCACCAGCATCAACATCATGAAGGTGAAGAGGCTCAGATAGGCGAAGAAGCGCGCAGGAGTCGCATCATGCGACATGTAGCCGACTGAATAGAGGTGGATGAGCGTTGAGATGAAGGTCACCATTGCCACCATGACCACGCTCAATGTGTCATACCGGAGTGCCCACGACACCTCGAGGCCGCCAACATCCATCCAGGTCACAAGCGGGACCACGGTGTGATGGCCGCCGAGTGCCACCTCCAGGAAGGCCAGGATGCCGCATAATGCGGCCAGCACCATGCAGGTCACGCTCACCCATTGGGCTGCGCGGTCGCCGATCCAGCGGCCGAGGAAGCCGCTGATCGTCGCCCCTAGCAGGGGGAAGAAGATGGCGCCGACGAACATGGCCTAGCCCTTCAGGGTCGAGATTTCCTCGACCTCGATGCTGCCGCGATTGCGGAAGTAGATGACGACGATGGCCAGCCCGATTGCCGCCTCCGCAGCGGCGACAGTCAGGACGAAAAGGGCGAATACCTGTCCTGTAAGATCCTGAAGCTTGGCAGAGAAGGCGACAAAGTTCAGGTTCACCGAGAGGAGGATCAGTTCCACGCTCATCAGAATAACGATGACGTTCTTCCGGTTCAGGAAGATCCCGAATATACCAAGGACGAACAGGATCGCGCCCACGGTCAGGTAATGGGCCAGGCCGATTTCCATCTCAGTGATGCCCCCCATGGCCCTGCCCATGGGGATCGGGCGCGAGTTGCCGCGGCTCCAGCTCCGGCTCGGGAGGACGCCGGATACTCAGCGCTCTCACGCCGACACCGACCGGGACCTTCTCCAGGCTGATCGTATTGCTGCGTGCCACCTGTTCGGCCACTGACTGACGCCGTGTGCCGGGTCGCTGGCGATGTGTCAGCACAATGGCACCGATCATCGCCACCAGCAGAATCATGCCCGCTAGCTGGAAAAGGTAGACGTAATCCGTGTAGAGAATTCGCCCCAGCGCCTCGGTATTCGTCAGGCCGCCTTGCTGAATGGGCGCAGCACGCAGGGCCGTCGCCTCGCTAGCGAACTGCCAAGTGCCGAGAACCAGCAGCAATTCGAGGAAAAGGATACCGCCGACGACAGCGCCGATCGGGGCATAGCGCTGGAAGCCCTCTCGTAGCCGGGCGAAATCGATGTCAAGCATCATGACAACAAACAAGAACAGCACAGCGACGGCGCCGACATAGACGATGACGAGCGTCATCGCGAGCAGCTCGGCCCCGGCGATCAGAAACAGCGCTGCGGCATTGAAGAAGGCCAGGATCAGGTACAGAACGCTGTGTACCGGGTTGCGCGAAAGCACGACCATGGCGGCCGCAGCGAGCAGCACCGCAGCGAAGAGATAGAAGGCAAGACCGACGATCATCAAGCGCGTCCCTCAGCGATACGGCGCATCGAGTTGGAGCCGCTTGGCGAGCAGCGGCTCCCAGCGGTCACCATTGGCGAGCAGCTTGTCCTTGTCATAAAGCAACTCTTCCCGCGTCTCGGCAGCGAATTCGAGATTGGGACCCTCGACGATGGCATCGACAGGGCAGGCCTCCTCGCACAGGCCACAGTAAATGCATTTGGTCATATCGATGTCGTAGCGCGTGGTTCGGCGGCTCCCGTCGGCGCGCGGCTCCGCTTCAATCGTGATCGCCTGGGCGGGGCAGACCGCCTCGCACAGCTTGCAAGCGATGCAGCGTTCCTCGCCATTCGGATAACGCCGAAGCGCGTGTTCGCCCTTGAAGCGCGGGCTGATCGGGCCGCGTTCATAGGGATAATTAATCGTCGCCTTCGGCGAAAAGAAATACTTCAGTGTCAATGCCATCCCGGACACTAGCTCAGAGAGCAGCATGCTGCGGGCGGCGCGGTCGAGCATCGCCATGGCTTGCGTCCTTATTCCGGCAACCAGCCGGTCAGCTTGAGCACGAACGCCGTCAGAACCAACCAGAACAGCGTGAAAGGAAGGAAGACCTTCCACCCCAGCCGCATCAGTTGGTCATACCGGTAGCGGGGGAAGGTCGCCCGGACCCAGATGAAGGTGAACAGGCACAGAGCAACCTTGAGGGCAAACCAGATAGGCCCGGGAATCCACGTAAAGGGCGCGATTGCAGCTGGTGGCAACCATCCGCCAAGAAACAGGATCGTGGTCAACGCCGACATCAAGATCATGTTCGCGTATTCGCCGAGGAAGAACAGCGCGAAGGACATGGAACTGTATTCGACGAAAAAGCCGGCCACCAACTCGCTCTCGCCTTCCGGCAGGTCAAAGGGCGCCCGGTTCGTCTCTGCCAGGGTCGAGATGAAGAAGATGACAAACATCGGGAAGAGGGGCAGGCAGAACCAGACCTTCTCCTGCGCCTTCACGATCTGCGTAAGGTTGAGGCTCCCGACACACATCAGGACGGTCACGATGACGAAACCCATCGAGACCTCGTAGGAGACCATTTGGGCGGCGGAGCGCAGCGCTCCGAGAAAGGCGTATTTCGAGTTGGACGCCCAACCGGCGATGATAATGCCGTAGACGCCGAGCGAGCTGATGGCGAACAGGTACAGGATGCCAACATTGATATCGGCGATCGCCCAGCCGTCATTCACCGGGATCACCGCCCAGGCGAGCATCGCCAGCATGAACGTCAGCATCGGCGCGAGCAGGAAGAGATAACGGCTCGCACCCGAAGGGACGATAGTCTCCTTGAGCAACATCTTGATGGCGTCGGCAAAGGGCTGGAGCAGCCCGAAAGGACCCACCACGTTGGGGCCCCTCCGCAACTGCATTGCGGCCAGCACCTTGCGTTCCGCCAAGGTCAGGTAAGCGACGGCGATCAGCACCGGCACCAGCAGCGCCAGCGTCTGCGCCAGGGTGATCGCCAGTATGCCGAGCGGGGTCGAGAGGAATCCATCCATCGCCCTCACTCCGCTGCCAGAGCCCGCTGGCCACCGTAGACCGTGGCGCACTCAGCCATGGTCTCCGATGCGCGACTGATCGGATCGGCGAGCCAGTAGTTCGCGATCGGCAGCACGAAGGGGGCGTCCTCCACCGCAGCCGGATCGCCCATCGGACCGCTAAGGTCTGAGCAACCATGGGCAGCAAACCCGGCAGACCCAAAGATGGGATTAGCCTCGACGAGGCGGGCCCGCACCGCTTCCAGTGAGTCATAAGGCAGGCGCTTGCCCATCATCTCGGAGGCGGCGCGGATGATCTTCCAGTCTTCCCGCGCTTCTCCGGGCGGATACACCGCCAGCCGACCTTCCTGGATGCGTCCTTCGGTATTGGTCCAGAGGGCGTCCTTCTCGGTGTAGGCTGCGCCTGGCAGGATCACGTCGGCTCGCTGTGCGGCCGCCTCCCCATGATGGCCCTGAAAAATCACGAAGGCATCGAGAGGCAGTTGCTTCGGCTCGGCTCCCAACAGCCAAAGTGCCTTCAGCCCTGCCGAAAGACCCCCGGTGAAACCAAGATCGAGGGGGGCGACTTGGCCGCCGAACTGGTGCAGGACATTGAAGCCATGCCAGTCCGGCTGCAGCATGTTGCAGTCGACGGCGATCCGCCATGCGGCGGCGAGCACCGCGGCGCCATCTGGGCGAACCAATGCCCCTCGCCCAAGGATGAGCATCGGACGCTTGGCCGCCTTCAAGGTCGCGGCGAAGGGGTGCGTACCAGTTGCCAGAGCGCGCAGCGTGTCACCAGCCGCCCCGAGCCATTGCACGGCATACGTCAAATCGACGCCCTGCGGTCCGATCAGGCCGACCGGGAACCCCCCAGCAACGGCGCGCTTGCGGATGCGCGCATTGAGCACCGGCGCCTCAGTTCGCGGATTGCTGCCAATGATTAGCAGGGCATCCGCCTGATCGATCCCGGCGATCCCGGTATTGAAGGTGTAGAAATCACGCCGCGTCGGGTCGATCTCCGCACCATCGGTCCGACATTCCAGGTTAGTGGACCCGAACGCCGCCATGAGGTCGCGCAGTGCGATCGTCGATTCGGCATCGGCCAAGGGGCCGACCACCGCGCCGATCTCAGCGCCCGAGAGCCCCCCCAGCTTGCCGGCGATCGTCTCGAAAGCCTCGCGCCAGCTGGCGGGCACCAGCTTGCCGTCCCGGCGGATCCAGGGGCGATCAAGCCGGCGGCGCTTCAGGCCATCGAAGGCGAAGCGGCCGCGATCGGCCATCCATTCCTCGTTCACCGCTTCGTTGGTGCGCGGCAGGAAACGCAGCACCTCGCCGCCGCGCGCATCGATGCGGATATTCGTGCCCGTCGCATCCAGCACGTCGATGCTGTCGGTCTTGCGCAACTCCCAAGGGCGAGAGACGAAGGCATAGGGGCGCGACGTCAGGGCGCCGACCGGGCAGATGTCGATCAAATTGCCACTCAACTCTGTTGTGAGTGCCTTCTCGACATAGGTGCCGATTTCCATATTCTCGCCGCGGTTCGTCGCACCCAACTCCGGCACGCCCGCGACCTCGGTGGCGAAGCGCACGCAACGGGTGCATTGGATGCAGCGGGTCATAACCGTTTTGACCAGCGGTCCCATATATTTGTCTTTGACCGCCCGCTTTTCCTCAAGATAGCGGCTTTGGTCCAGGCCATAGCCCATCGCCTGGTCCTGCAAGTCGCATTCGCCGCCCTGATCGCAGATCGGGCAATCAAGCGGGTGGTTGATCAACAAAAATTCCATCACCCCGCGCCGGGCGCGGCGAACCACTTCGCTATCGGTGAAGACCTTCATGCCTTCATTCACCGGAAAAGCGCAGGAAGCGACCGGTTTCGGTGCCTTCTCCACCTCGACGAGGCACATGCGGCAATTGCCCGCGACCGAAAGTCTCTCGTGGTAGCAGAAGCGGGGTATCTCTTTGCCCGCAGCCTCGCAGGCCTGCAGGACAGAGGCGCCGTTCGGCACTTCCACTTCGATCCCGTCGACAGTGACCTTGGCCATTGCGATCACTCCGCCGCCAGCGGCAACGCAGCAGAGCCGCCTCTCGCCGCCTTATAAGCCGCAATCCGGTCTTCCATCATCGGCCGGAAATGTCGGATGAGCCCCTGCACCGGCCAGACGCCCCCATCGGCCAGGGCGCAGATGGTGTGACCCTCGATTTGCCTCGTCACCTGCTCAAGCACGTCAATCTCGGCAATCTCGGCGCGGCCTTCGACCATCCGGTCCATCATGCGCTTCACCCAGCCCATGCCTTCCCGGCAAGGCGTACACTGGCCGCAGCTCTCGTGCTTGTAGAAGGCAGAGAGGCGAGCGATCGCCTTGATCAGATCGGTCGATTTATCCATCACGATCACGCCCGCGGTACCAAGGCCGGTGCGATGCTCGCGGAGCGCATCGAAGTCCATGAGCACGTCGTCACAGATCGCCTTCGGCAGCATCGGCGTAGAACTCCCGCCCGGGATCACTGCCAGCAGGTTGTCCCAGCCGCCACGAACGCCGCCGGCGTGCCGCTCGATCAGTTCCCGCAGCGGGATCGACATCTCCTCCTCGACGTTGCACGGCTTGTTCACGTGCCCCTGGATACAGAAGATCTTCGTGCCCGAATTCTTTGGCCGACCGAAGCCGGCGAACCAAGCCGCGCCGCGGCGTAGGATGGTCGGCACGACCGCGATGGTCTCGACATTGTTTACTGTCGAGGGGCAGCCGTAGAGTCCAACCGCCGCGGGGAATGGCGGCTTCAGGCGCGGCATGCCCTTTTTGCCCTCGAGGCTCTCGATCAGCGCCGTCTCCTCGCCACAGATATAGGCGCCCGCGCCGCGATGGACGTAAAGGTCGAAGTCCCAGCCGCTGCCGCAGGCGTTTCGGCCGAGGAAGCCTGCCGCATACGCCTCGTCAATCGCCGCCTGCAACACCAGGTGCTCGTTATAGTATTCACCGCGAACATAAATGTAGCCCGCATGCGCGCCCATCGCGACGCCGGCGATCAGGCAGCCCTCAACCAGGGTGTGCGGATCATGGCGCAGGATGTCGCGGTCCTTGCAGGTCCCTGGTTCGGATTCGTCGGCGTTCACCACCAGGTAATGCGGCCGGTCGCCCGGTTGCTTCGGCATGAAGGACCATTTGAGGCCGGTTGGGAACCCAGCGCCGCCCCGCCCACGCAGACCGGAGTTCTTCACCTCCTCGATGATCCAGTCGCGGCCCTTTTCGATAAACCCTTTGGTGCCGTCCCAGTGGCCACGTCGCTGGGCAGCGGACAGCCGCCAATCGTACTGCCCATAGAGGTTCGTGAAGATGCGGTCCTGGTCGGTCAGCGCCATGGCGTCACTCTCCTGGCACATCCGTCAGCACTTGCGGCCCGCCCATGGGCGCGCTGGTCTGGCGCCCGATCACGGAGCCGGGCACAGGCCGGTCGCCGCGCCGCAGCGCTTCGATCAGCCGCATCGTGCTGTCGTAGTCCATATCCTCATAGTAGTCGTCGTCGACACAGAGAATCGGGGCATTCACGCAGCCGCCCAGGCATTCCGCCTCGGTCAGGGTGAACAAACCATCCTCGCTCGTTTGGCCATAACCGGTCACGCCGGCTGCCTCCTTGCAGGCCTTGAGAACATCGTCGGAGCCGCGCAGCCAGCAAGGGGTGGTGCCGCAGACCTGCATGTGGAATTTGCCGACCGGCTTCATGTTGAACATGAAGTAGAACGTCGCAACCTCGTAGACGCGGATCGGCGCCATCTTAAGGCGCTCGGCCACAGCATCCATACCCTTGAGCGGCACCCAAGCACTCCCCGTCTCGCGCTTCATCTGGCGCTGGACGACGTAGAGCAGCGGGATCACCCCGCTGGCCTGCCGCCCGGCCGGGTAGCGCGCGACAATCTGGGCGATCGCTGCCTCGCTTTCGGGGTCGAAGGCGAAGCTTGCGGGTTGCACGACCTCCTCGCTCACCGGTCAATCTCCCCGAAGACGATATCCAGCGATCCGATGATCGAGACCGCATCGGCCAGCATGTGGCCCTTGCTCAGCGCCTCCATGGCTTGCAGATGGGCATAGCCTGGCGCCCGGATCTTGCAGCGGTACGGCTTATTGGTGCCGTCGGCGACCATGTAGACGCCAAACTCACCTTTCGGCGCCTCGGTCACAGTGTAAGTCGTGCCGGCCGGGACGTGATAGCCTTCGGTATAGAGCTTGAAATGGTGAATGAGGCTTTCCATCGACCGCTTCATATCCGCGCGCTTTGGCGGAGCGATCTTGTGATCGTCGATCTTGATCGGGCCAGGCTTCAGCCGCTGCAAGCATTGCCCGACCAGCCGAAGCGACTGGCGCATCTCCTGCATCCGCACGAGGTAGCGATCATAGCAGTCGCCGTGACGGCCGACCGGGATGTCGAAGTCAAGATCGGCATAAATCTCGTAGGGCTGACTTTTGCGGAGATCCCAGGGCACGCCGGACGCGCGCAAACAGGGACCGGAGAAGCCCCAGGCCATGGCCTGTTCCGCGCTCATCACGCCGATATCGACCGTCCGCTGCTTGAAGATCCGGTTCTCGGACAGCAGCCCCTCAAGGTCGTTGAGGAACCGTGGGAAGGCTTCGCACCAAACGGCGATGCGGTCTTCAAGGCCCGGCGGCAGATCCTTAGCGACACCGCCCGCCCGAAAATAATTCACGTGGTAGTGGCTGCCGCCCACCGCCTCGTAGAATTCCAGCAGATGCTCGCGCTGCTCGAACCCCCAAAGCGAAGGCGTGATCGCACCGCAGTCGAGAGCATAGGTGGTCACGTTCAGCAGATGGTTCAGGATGCGCGTCAGTTCGGCAAACAGGGTACGAATGACCCGCGCCCGTGCCGGCACCTGGTCCTCGATGCGGAGCAGCTTCTCGACCGCGAGCACGAAGCTGTGCTCCATGGACATCGGAGAGACGTAGTCGAGGCGGTCCATATAAGGCATCGCCTGCATGTAGGTCTTGTACTCGATCAGCTTTTCAGTGCCCCGGTGCAGCAGGCCGATATGCGGGTCAGCGCGCTCGATCACCTCACCTTTCATCTCCAGGATCAGCCGCAGCACGCCGTGCGCCGCCGGATGCTGGGGGCCGAAGTTGACCGTGTGGCTGTCGACCTCGATCGTACGGGTCTGAGTCGCCTGATTTTCGGTGGTGAGGCTCATGCCGCGCCCGCCTCAGGCTTTGGCGCATCGATCCGGTTCATGTGCACCTTTTCGTCGCCAGGAAGCGTCGTCATCGCCTCCCACGGGCTCAGGAAATCGAAACTGCGGAAATCCTGCGCCAGGGTGACTGGCTCGTAGACGACCTGCTTCCGCGTCTCGTCGTACCGCACCTCGACATAGCCGGTCAGCGGGAAATCCTTGCGGAGCGGGTGCCCCTCGAAACCATAATCTGTCAGCAGCCGGCGCAGATCGGTCTGACCACCAAAGACCACACCATACATGTCCCAGGCCTCACGCTCGAACCACGTCGCGGCTGGCCAGATGCCAGCCACTGAGGGAACCGGGGTCCTGTCGTCGGTCGCCACGATCACGCGGATGCGCTGGTTCAGCGAAAGACTGAGAAGGTTATAAACCAACTCAAACCGCCGCGGCCGCTCTGGCCAATCGGTGCCGCAGATATCCATGCACTGCTCGAAGGCGAAGGCGGGGTTGTCGCGCAGCAGCGTCATGGCCTCAAGCAGCAACTCGGGCCGGACCCGGAGCACAAGCTCCGCGCCCCGCTCGATATCCGTCGCCTCGATCGCTCCGTGCGGGAGCGCCGCGCGCACCGCCTCACCGAGGGTTTGCAGTGTTTCAGCCACGCAGGATGGTCCCCGTCCGCCTGATCTTCTTCTGCAACTGCATGATACCGTAGACCAGCCCCTCCGCCGTCGGCGGACAGCCAGGCACGTAGACATCGACCGGCACGATGCGGTCGCAGCCGCGCACGACACTGTAGGAATAATGGTAGTAGCCGCCACCATTGGCACAGCTACCCATGCTGATCACCCAGCGCGGTTCCGACATCTGATCATAGACCTTGCGCAACGCAGGGGCCATTTTGTTGGTCAGCGTCCCGGCGACGATCATCACATCTGACTGCCGCGGTGAGCCGCGAGGGATGACGCCGAAGCGGTCAAGGTCGTAGCGCGCCATATAGGCGTGGATCATCGGCACGGCGCAGCAGGCAAGGCCGAATGTCATCGGCCAAAGGCTGCCGGTGCGGGCCCAGTTCACGACTTTGTCGAGGTTTGCGACGACGAAGCCCTTATCCTCGATCTCGCCGGTGATGCCCTTGATCACAGCGTCCTGTGCCGCACCAGGCGCCAGCGGCTGCCGATTCCAGGCGATTTGGTCGGATGATCCGCTCATGAATGTCTCCCGCCCGGCCGCATCGTCCCGGTCACTCCCAGTCCAAGGCGCCTTTGCGCCACTCGTAGATGAAGCCGATCGTCAGCACACCGAGAAAGCCCATCATCGAGAGGAAGCCGAACCAGCCGATACCGCCCAGCGCAACCGCCCAGGGAAAGAGGAAAGCGACTTCCAAGTCGAAAATGATGAACAGAATGGCAACCAGATAAAACCG
This sequence comes from uncultured Paracraurococcus sp., assembly GCA_903896535.1. GTDB lineage: Bacteria > Pseudomonadota > Alphaproteobacteria > Acetobacterales > Acetobacteraceae > CAITYE01. The sequence continues at coordinate 6,301 of CAITYE010000189.1, read as the reverse complement.
CACATCGAATCGCCGCCGCGTGTCATCGAATGGCTCAAAGCCACACTCATAGGCGGAGAGCTTCTCCGGGTCAGGCTTCTGCCGCGCGACCAACAGACTGCCGCCGACCATGGCCGCAGCAATGCCCGCGGCAACGCCGAGAAAGACCAGGATCGGAAAATATGCGCCCAGCAAGGACTGGTTCATCGAGGGTCCACCCTTCTAGGCGCCACGTGGCCGATATGATGCCGGCGGGGGACGCCCCGGCTCATGCCGCAGCGCAGCGCGGCCGGACATTACCCCTGCTTTCCGCCTTCGCCTAGTCGGGCTCTTGCGAGATTCGCAGGCTCCAAATTCGGCCGCAGAATGCGAGGAAAGAGTTTCCTGAAACGAAACACCGCGCCAACTCCACGAGGGAGCGGCGCCGTCTTGTTCCAGAGGTCTGGCGCGAGTGACGGGGCTCGAACCCGCGACCTCCGGCGTGACAGGCCGGCGCTCTAACCAACTGAGCTACACCCGCTTACAGCAGACCGGGCGGTGGTAGGGCCGCGTCTGGCATGAGTCAAGCAAACCAGGAGCTGCGGGATGGTGGGCACTGACGGGTTCGAACCGCCGACATCCTGTGTGTAAGACAGGCGCTCTACCGCTGAGCTAAGCGCCCTGCCACCCATGGCGGCGCGGTCCGGCACAAACCGGACAATGCAAGGGCCGGCGTTGCCGCCGGCCCAGTGATACCTACCTGCGATACCTACCTGCGATACCTACCTGCGGGGACCGCTCAGTTCACCGCGTCCTTCAGGCCCTTGCCTGCCTTGAAGCGAACGGTCGTCGTAGCAGGAATCTTGATTTCTTCGCCCGTGCGCGGGTTGCGGCCTTTGCCGGCCTTGCGCCTGGAGGTGGAGAAGGTACCGAAGCCGACCAAGCGGACATCAGTCTTCTTTTTCAGCGACTTGGTGATTGCTTCAAACACCGCGTCCAACACATCACCCGCCTTGGCCTTCGGCAAATCGCCGGCTTCGGCGACGACGGCAATGAGATCCTGTTTGTTCATAACCTGGCCCCTTCCCTCAAGACAATGCAGCCCGCCCAGACGATTCCGAGCCGGAACCCGGGCAGACTGTAAGTGGCGAAGTTTTCCCGCGTCAATCTCACCGCCACCGATTCGCGGCAGTTATCCGCCAAATTCTGTACGTGCGGGGCAGTCTGGCCACAACCAAGATGCAGGGTTAGCCGACCCGACGGTCGCCGGGTCGGCTAACCCTGCATTGTTTTCATTCAGTGCGGCAGCGCCGGCTTGGCCGCGCCCTGGTCAGCGGCGAGGGCCGGGCCTGGTTCCGGTGGCTCCTCCCAGGTGATCGGCTCAGGTTTGCGAACGAGAGCCGCAGCGATCACCTCATCAACGTGACTGACGGGGATGATTTTCAGACCCTTCTTCACGTTATCCGGGATTTCCGTCAGGTCTTTCTCATTGTCCTTCGGGATGAACACCGTGGTGGTACCGGTACGCAGCGCCGCCAGCAGTTTCTCTTTCAGTCCGCCGATCGGCAGTACGCGCCCGCGCAGGGTTATCTCTCCCGTCATCGCTACATCGCGGCGAACAGGTATGCCCGTGAGGACCGAGACGATCGACGTCGCCATCGCAATACCTGCCGAGGGCCCATCCTTCGGCGTAGCACCTTCCGGCACGTGCAGATGGATATCCCGGCGTTCGAAGAGCGTCGGCTTGATACCAAAGCTGGTCGCGCGGCTGCGGACGTAGGACATGGCAGCCGAAACGCTCTCCTGCATCACGTCGCCAAGCTTGCCGGTCTGCTTCACGCCGCCCTTGCCGGGCACCATGACGCTTTCAATTGTCAGGATCTCGCCGCCGACTTCGGTCCAGGCCAAACCGGTGACCACGCCCACCATATCCACGGCTTCCGCCTCGCCGTAACGGAACTTATGGACACCCGCGAATTTTTCGAGGTTCTTCGAAGTGATGGCGAGCTTCGTGGCTTTCTTCGAGACGATCTCGCGCACCGCTTTACGCGCTAGCGCGCCGATCTCGCGCTCCAGATTACGCACTCCGGCCTCGCGCGTGTAGTAGCGGACAAGATCGCGGATCGCATCCTCGCTGATCGACCACTCGCCAGGCTTCAAGCCATTCGCGTCGGACTGCTTCTGGACGAGATGGCGCTTGGCGATTTCGATCTTCTCATCCTCGGTGTATCCGGGGATGCGAATGATCTCCATGCGATCAAGCAGTGGCTGCGGCATGCGGAGCGAGTTCGCTGTGGTCACGAACATCACATCCGACAGGTCGTAGTCGACCTCTAGATAGTGGTCTGCGAAGGTCCCGTTCTGCTCAGGGTCCAGGACCTCCAACAGCGCCGAGGAGGGATCGCCGCGCCAATCCGCGCCGAGCTTGTCGATCTCATCGAGCAGAAAAAGCGGATTCGATGTCTTCGCCTTCTTCATGCCCTGGATGACCTTCCCGGGCATCGAGCCGATATAGGTTCGGCGATGGCCACGCACCTCCGCCTCGTCCCGGACGCCGCCGAGCGACATGCGCACGAAATTGCGGCCGGTCGCCTTTGCGATCGACTTCCCAAGGGAGGTCTTGCCCACGCCGGGCGGACCAACAAGACAAAGGATCGGGCCGCGGATCTTGGGCGAGCGTGACTGGACCGCCAGATACTCGATGATCCGTTCCTTGACCTTATCCAGGCCATAGTGATCCGCATCGAGAACTTTCTCGGCCTCGACGATGTCATTCTTGATCTTGCTGCGCTTTTTCCACGGGATGGAAAGAATCCAATCGAGGTAATTGCGCACAACCGTCGCTTCGGCGCTCATCGGCGACATGGTCTTGAGCTTCTTTAGCTCAGCCATCGCCTTCTCGCGCGCTTCCTTCGACAGCTTGGTCGCCTTGATCTTGGCCTCGATCTCGGCGCTCTCGTCCTTCCCGTCCTCACCCTCGCCAAGCTCTTTCTGAATCGCCTTGAGCTGTTCGTTGAGGTAGTACTCGCGTTGCGTCTTCTCCATCTGACGCTTCACGCGGTTTCGGATGCGCTTCTCCACCTGCAGGACGCCGATCTCGCTCTCCATATGAGCGAACACTCGCTCCAGCCGCGAGGTCATTCCGGGTAGCTCAAGCAGTTCCTGCTTTTCCGGAATCTTCAACGAAAGATGAGCGGCCACCGTATCTGCCAGCTTCGCGGGATCATCGATCTGGTTGATCGAGACCAGCACTTCCGGCGCGATCTTCTTGTTGAGCTTGATGTACTGCTCGAACTGGCTCACGACCGTCCGCGCCAAGGCCTCGGCTTCAGCTGGTTGGGCCGGCGCGTCCTCGATTGTGGTCGCATAAGCCTCAAAGTGCGACTCGGTTTCCTTGAAACCGACGATGCGGGCGCGGCGACCACCCTCGACGAGCACCTTCACGGTGCCGTCCGGTAGCTTCAGGAGTTGCAAAACGGTCGAGACGGTACCGATCTGATAAAGATCATCGGCACCTGGGTCGTCCTGCGAGGCATTGCGTTGCGCGACGAGCAAAATTTGCTTGTCGTCCCGCATCACTGCTTCTAGCGCTCGCACAGATTTTTCCCGCCCGACGAACAGGGGCACGATCATGTGCGGGAAGACAACGATATCGCGTAGCGGCAGTACCGGAAGCAGGTCGCCACTCAGAGTTTCGGGTTTTTCCGCCATATTGGACCTCACGAAAGGACAGTCGCTCCGAGCGGCGCCCTAGCTAGGCACGCCGCTCAGCTTGCGGGTATCGAGAAGGAGATGGTAGTCGATCCTGCAGCGGGCAAGACCTTGAAATCCGCCCCGGTAAGGACTTGCTTCACGCTGAGTTCTGTTCCGCAGCGCGCTCGCCATAAATGTAGAGCGGGCTAGCCCGACTTTCTGCCACCTCGCGGTTCACCACGACCTCCTCGACATCCTCGAGGCCGGGTAGATCGAACATGGTGGTCAGTAGGATGGCCTCCATGATCGAGCGCAGGCCACGAGCGCCGGTCTTGCGCTGAATGGCCCGAGTCGCGACCGAGCGCAGCGCATCGTCCGTGAAAGTGAGCTTCGTGGCCTCCATCTCGAACAACCGCTGATACTGCTTGACCAGAGCGTTCTTCGGCTTGGTCAGAATTTCAACCAGCGCCTTCTCATCAAGGTCCTCGAGAGTCGCTACCACTGGCAAGCGACCGATGAACTCCGGGATGAGGCCGAATTTCAGCAGATCTTCAGGCTCCACTTCGCGCAGGATCGCGCCGGCCCGCCGGTCATCGGGGCTACGAACCTCCGCCCCGAAGCCGATCCCGCTGCCCTTGCCGCGGGAGCCGATGATGCGTTCCAGCCCCGCAAAGGCGCCCCCGCAGATAAACAGGATATTCGCGGTGTCGACCTGGAGGAATTCCTGCTGCGGGTGCTTGCGCCCGCCCTGCGGCGGAACGCTGGCAACCGTGCCTTCCATGATCTTGAGGAGCGCCTGCTGCACGCCTTCACCAGACACGTCCCGGGTGATGCTGGGATTGTCGGATTTGCGGCTGATCTTGTCGACCTCGTCGATGTAGACAATCCCGCGCTGCGCCCGCTCCACGTTGTAATCCGCGGCCTGCAATAGCTTGAGGATGATGTTCTCGACATCCTCGCCGACATAGCCGGCCTCGGTCAGCGTGGTGGCATCCGCCATGGTGAAGGGGACATCGAGAATGCGCGCCAGAGTTTGCGCCAGAAGCGTCTTGCCTGAACCAGTCGGGCCGAGCAGCAGAATGTTCGACTTGGCGATCTCGACGTCGTTATTCTTCGCTCCGTGCGCCAGCCGCTTGTAGTGGTTGTGCACCGCGACCGAGAGAACTTTTTTCGCGTGGTCCTGCCCGATCACGTAGTCGTCGAGAACCTTGCATATCTCCTTCGGCGTCGGGACGCCGTCGCGCGACTTCACAAGGTGAGTCTTGTGCTCCTCGCGGATGATATCCATGCACAGCTCGACGCATTCATCGCAGATGAAAACCGTCGGGCCCGCGATCAGCTTGCGCACCTCATGCTGCGACTTGCCGCAGAACGAGCAATAAAGGGTGTTTTTCGAGTCGCCGGACTTGCTCATGGGCACTCCGCCTGCTGCGGGCACCGAGACGGCCGGCTCCTCCCCGGCCGGGGAGCAACGGACCACCACGGCCCTACCCCCGGAAGTCGAGGGGGCGCGAAACCGAACTTTAGCCCCCCCGTCTGTGGGGGGGAAGCATTACGGGCGTCAGCTGGCCCGCTTACCCCTTGGGCGCATCGGCCAGGGCAGGGCGCTCTTCGACCACGGCGTCGACAATGCCAAAATCCCTGGCCTCCTCGGCCGACATATACGTGTCCCGCTCAAGCTTCTGCTCGATCGCCTCGATCAGCTGCCCCGTGTGCCGCACATAGATCTCGTTCAGGCGCTGGCGGATCTTCAGGATCTCGCGCGCCTGGATCTCGATATCGGTGGCCTGTCCCTGGGCGCCACCCGAAGGTTGATGCACCATGATCCGGCTATTCGGCAGCGCGAAGCGCTTGCCCTTGGCACCAGCACACAGGAGGAGCGAACCCATCGAGGCCGCCTGACCGATGCACAAAGTGGAAACAGGGCTCCGGATGTACTGCATGGTGTCGTACATCGCGAGTCCCGATGTCACCACGCCGCCAGGGCTGTTGATGTAGAAGGCGATATCCTTGTTCGGGTTCTCGCTTTCGAGAAACAGCAACTGGGCGCAGATCAGAGCGCTGACCTGGTCAAAGACCTGCCCGGTCAGAAAGATGATCCGTTCCTTGAGCAGCCGAGAATAGATGTCGTAGCTGCGCTCCCCCCGTGAAGTCTGCTCGACCACCATCGGAACGAGGGTGTTGTTGTAGACCTCAACGGGATCGCGGTCGCGAAAGGGGGTCATGCTCTCTTTCCTCATCCGGCCAATCCGGCCATGGCGTATGACAGAATGGGGCATCCGCCACCCCCTCTGGAAGGCCGCCGATCGGCGGGGGCCGGAGCGACCGCTCCGGGTCAGCCCACGCTGGCTGCCTTGCTCAATTCCTCGGGCGCCACCAGCCGATCGCTGACCTTCGCCAACTCCAGCATGAAATCAACCACTTTCTCCTCAAAAATCGGGCTACGGAGGTTCTCCGCCGCCTGAGGATTCTTACGGAAAAAGTCCATCACCTGCTGTTCCTGCCCGGGATAGCGACCCGCCTCGGCCCGCATCGCTCGGGCGAGTTCATCATTCGTGACGGCGATATTGTTGGTCCGGCCGATTTCCGCCAGCAGGAGACCGAGCCTGATGCGCCGCTCAGCGATGCCGCGGTATTCCGACTTCAGGGT
>CAITYE010000188.1 GCA_903896535.1 uncultured Paracraurococcus sp. | reverse complement strand
GCGGCAGGGCCGGCGGCTTCGGCAGGGCGGCGAGCGCGGCCGGGTCACGCGGCAGCGGTTGCGCGCCGATGCCAAGCGGCAGGGCGCGACCCGGCGCACCGCCGGCCTGGCGTTCCGGCTGGAAGCTTTCGGCAAGCGGCGCCGGCTTCGGCTGCGCGCCCGCGCAGGCGGCCGGCAGCAGGCAGGCGAGCAGTAACGCGCGCGAGAGGGTCAAGGACATGACGGCAACCTGCCGGGCAAGGCTGCCCGCGGTCAACCGGGCATGCTCACAGCAAGCCGGCGCGACGGAAGGAGGTGTGGCGGCCATGGCCCAGGACGATGTGGTCATGCACGACGATGCCGAACACCCGGGCTGCGGCGACGATTTCCGCCGTCATCTCGCGATCCGCCTCCGATGGCGTGGGATCGCCGCTGGGGTGGTTATGGGCAAGGATCAGGGCGGTCGCCTGCAACTCCAGCGCGCGCTTGACCACTTCACGCGGGTAGACCGGGGTGTGGTTGACGGTGCCGCGCCCCTGCGCCTCATCGGCGATCAGCCGGTTACGGGTATCGAGGAAGAGCACATGCACATGCTCGACCGGTTCGCGGGCGATCACGGCGTTCAGATAGCCGATCAGCCGGTCCCAATTGTTCAGCAGCGGGCGGTCGGCCAGTTCGGTGCGCGCCAGGCGCAGCGCGATCGCCTGCGCGGCCTTGAGCGCCGCCGCGCCCGCTTCCCCCAGCCCTTCGATCCGCAGCAGGTCCGGCAGCGGGGCGGCGACAGCGGCGGCGACATCGCCGAAGCGGGCGATCAGGGCGCGGGCGATCGGCTTGGTGTCCCGCCGCGGCAAAGCGAGGAACAACAGCATTTCCAGCAACTCGTGATCGCCGAGTGCGGCCGGGCCGCCGGTCAGCAGACGCTGGCGCAGCCGGGCGCGGTGGCCGAGATGGCCGGGCGGCGGGTCGGCATCGGGCTCGGGCAAAAGCGGGAGGGGCGGGGCAGCGAGGCTTTCCCCGAGCCCCGGGCCGGACTGCTGGCGTCGTGGTCGCGCCATCTGAGGCCTGCGATCCCTATTCGTCTAATTGTAGGCTATCACAGCGCAAGGATGGGTGCCAGCCCGAATCCAGCCCGCGGGTCAGGCCGTATACGGCGGGCGATGCAGCCCGGCGGGGGAGAAGGTAAAGACCTCCACCCCCGTCGCGGTGACACCCACCATATGCTCGAACTGCGCCGAAAGGCTCCGGTCGCGGGTGACCGCGGTCCAGCCATCCTCGAGGATCTTCACCTCCGGCCGGCCGGCATTCACCATCGGCTCGACCGTAAAGAACATGCCCGGATGCAGCACCGGGCCTTCGCCAGGCCGGCCGAAATGCAGGATATTGGGCGGTGCGTGAAAGCGCCGTCCAATGCCATGGCCGCAGAAATCCCGCACCACCGAAAAGCGATGCCGTTCGACAAAGGATTGGATGGCATGGCCGATATCGCCGAGCGTCGCGCCCGGCTTCACCGCGGCGACGCCCAGCATCAGCGCCTCATGCGTCACGTCCATCAGCAGCCGCGCCTTGGTGCCAACCTGACCAACGCCGTACATGCGGGAGGTATCGCCATGCCAGCCATCGAGGATGACAGTGACGTCGATGTTGATGATATCGCCCTCGACCAGCACCCGTTCGCCCGGGATGCCATGGCAGACAACATGATTGATCGACGTGCAGGATGATTTCGTATAGCCGCGATAGCCGAGCGTCGCGGGAACCGCGCCATGCGCCACCATATAATTATGGCAGAGCTGATCGATCTCACCCGTCGTGATGCCGGGACGGACATGGTCCGTGATCATATCGAGCGTCGCGGCGGCCAATTGTCCGGCGCGCCGCATGCCGGCGAAATCCTCCGGCCCGTGAATGATGATGCGGCGCGATTCGGCGCCATTCTGCTCCATGGGACGGGATCGATCTCTACAGGACTAAGGTTGCGCCAAAGATGCGCCTGCGGGGCGAGCGGTGCAAGGCTAGGGACGGCAAGGCTGGGCGTTCAATCCAGCGCGAGCGGGCTGACCCGGCTGCCTTCGAGGGCGAGCGAGAGCAGCGCCCCGCGCTCATCGAAGGTGATCGCGTAGGCGGTCCCCATTTCGCCGGCGAGCGTCGTGGCATCGGTCAGGCCGCCGCGCCCGGCCACCAGCCGTGCCTCCACCCCGATATCCCAGCCTCGGGCCTGGCGGAAGAATTCCAGCGCCCTGTCATCCATCAGGAAGATCGCCAGGCTGAAATGCTGCAAGCCAATCACCGCGCCGAGGCTGCTGCCGGCGAGACGGTAATAGCCGGTGGTCCGCCCGCCTTCGAGCAAGGCCCCATCGCCGGCCTGAAAGCCGATGAGCAGGCCACCCTGGGTCACCCGCGGGAACAGCAGGATGGCGCGGGCATTCTCGCGCAAGATTTGGGTCAGATTATCCGCCTGCAGGCGCGGCAGGGCCGCCGCGATGCCAGCGTCGATCTCCGCCCGGCTGGCGGCCCGGGCGGCGGCGGGGATCGCGCCCAGGGCGAGCGCGAGGGGCAAGAGACGGCGGCGGGCGAGCGGCATGGAGTGGCCCCGATACGGTAACTCCCCGGGTTGTCGCGCGCCCGGGCCAGTTTCCGCAAGGGCGTTTCCACGCCGCCGCACGGCTCAGGCCTTCACATCCATCGCCTGCCGCAGGCCATCGGCCAACAGGTTGAAGCAGATGGAGGTGACGAAAATGCACACGCCCGGCAGCACCGCGACCCAGGGCTGCACATAAATCGCCGTCCGCAACGTGTTCAGCATCAAGCCCCATTCCGGCTCCGGCGGTTTGGTACCGAGACCGAGGAAGGAGAGGCCCGAGGCGATGATCATGCAGACCGAAATCAGGCCCGTGGAATAGACGAAGATCGGCCCCAGCACATTGCCGAGCACATGCACCCGAACGATGGTGAAGCCGCTGGCGCCGGACGCCCGCGCCGCATCCACGAAATCCAGGTTGCGCACGCCTTGGGTCACGCTTTCCGCCACCCGGATGATCTGCGGAATGAAGACCATCGTCAGCGCCAGGATCGCATTGAAGATGCCGGCGCCGAGTGCGCCCGAGATGGCAACCGCGAGCAGCACTGAGGGAAAGGCGTAGAAGACGTCGGTGGTGCGCATGATGAGCATGTTCACCTTGCCGCCCAGGAACCCGGCCGTGACGCCAAGCGTGGTGCCGATGACGAAGGCGAAGGCGACCGGCATGATGCCCATGAACCAGGAGAGCCGCCCGCCGTAAAGCAGCCGGGTCAGAATATCGCGCCCCAGCTCATCGGTGCCGAGTGGATAGCCAGGCGTCTGGAGCGGCTTGAGGCGCCGGATCATGCTGCCCTGATAAGGATCATGCGGCGCGATCCAGGGTGCGAAGACCATGGCGAGCAGCATGAGTAGCAGGATGCTGGCGCAGACGATGGTCAGCGGGTCGCGGCGCAGGCGCTTCCAAACGCCGGCCCAATAGCCTTCGGATCGGCTCGCCGCCTGAACCGCCTGGACGGCGAGTTCGGCATCGGCGGCGCTCGGGGTGATGACGGTGCTCATCGGTCCGGGCTCCTCAGGCGCGCTTGATGCGGGGATCGAGGGTGGTCTGCACCAGGTCCACGATCAGGTTCAGTGTGACGAAGAACATCGCCAGCACCAGAATAGTGCCTTGCAGGACGGGCAGGTCGCGCTGGAAAATCGCGCTGTTCAGCAACAGGCCGGTGCCCGGCCAGGAAAACACCGTCTCCACCAGAATCGAGCCGCCCATGAGGTAGCCGAGCTGCAAGCCCATCACGGCCAGCGCGTTCGGCGCCGCGTTCTTCACCACATGCAGGAAGATGGTCCAGGTGCTCAGCCCCTTGGCGCGCAGGGCAGTGATGAACTCCTGGTTCATGATCTCCGCGACCAGACCGCGCACGGTGCGGGTCACGATCCCCATGGGAATGACCGACAGCGTGACCATCGGCAGGATCAGGTGCCGGATATGCTCCCAATCCCAAGACCAATCGGCCGAGCCACCGGGCCCCGCCCCCATCGCCGGCAGCCAGTTCAACTGGACGGAGAAGATCACCACCAGCACCATGCCGAGCCAGTAGTGCGGCACGGAAACGCCCGCCACGGCCAGCGTCGTGGCGATGCGGTCGGCGAAGGAGCCGCGGAACGTCCCGGCGATCCCGCCCAGCAGGCAGCCCAGCGCGAAGCCAAGCAGCGAAGCGCAGACCGCCAGCGTCAGCGTATTGCCGATCGCCGACGACAGATCGGACCAGACCGGCCGACCGGTGGCGAGCGAGCGGCCCAGATCGCCGTGGCAGACCTTCCAGAGCCATAGCCCGAACTGGATCGGCAGCGGCTTGTCCAGGCCGTAATCCTTCCGTACCTGTTCGACGACATCCGCCGGCGCGTCGGGCGGCACGATCGCGTTGATCGGATCGCCCGGCGCGATTTGTACCAGCATGAAACAGACGAAGCCGACCGCGACCGCAATGGGAATGGCGTAAACGATGCGGCGCAGCAGATAGAGCAGCATGGGTCGGCCTCGTCGTTCGGGTTATTGGATGGAGACGGTCTTCAGGTCGACGAACCAGCTTTGCGGCTGGACGAAACCCTTGACCTTCGCACTCATGGCACGGGGGGAGACGTCATGCGCCACCCAGATGAACAACGCCTCATCCACCCCAGCCGCATGCAGCTTGGACAATGCCGCGTCGCGCGCCGCCGGCTCGAAGCTATTGCGTGCCTCGGCGATCATCGCATCGAAGCGCGGATCGCTGAACATACCCCAGTTGTTGGAAACCGGCGCGGCCATCTTGCTGTCGTAGAAGCGGACCAGGGCGAAGAAGGGATCCATGGTCGAGATCGAGACATTGGTGGCCGCAGCCCCGCGCGCGGCCGGCGACGCGCAGCCCTGACGCCAGTTGGTGAACAGCGTGTTCCAGTCGACCACGTCGAACTCGACCTCGACGCCCACCTGCTTCAGGTCCTGCTGCAGATACTCGTTCATCTGCAAGGGCTGCATCTGGCCAGAGCCAGAGGCGCTGATCTGCACCTTGAACTTCAGCGGCTTGCCAGGGCCGTAGCCAGCCTCGGCCAGCAGCTTGCGCGCCTCGGCCTTGTCGGTGCGGATCTTGAAGGTCGGGTTGCCCCACCAGGGATGCCCCTGCTCCACCGTGCCGGTGGCCGGCTCCATGAAGCCGCCCAGCAGCTGCTTCATGCCATCGCGGTCGATCGCCAGATTGATCGCGCGCCGTACCCGCACATCCTTCAGCGGGCTGTCACCGACGAAGCAGGGCTGCCAGGGCCAGAAATGCGGCTGCACATTCTGGGTGATGACCATGCCCCGCTGCTTGAGCTGCGGCACGGAATCGGGCGAAGGCGCCTCGATCCAATCGACCTGGCCGGACAGCAGCGCGGCGGTCCGGGCATTGGCTTCCGGAATCGGCAGCAGAATGACCCGATCGAGCTTCGGCGCGCCGCCCCAATAAGCTTCGTTCTTGACGTATTCAGCGCGTTCGCGCGGCACGAAGCGCACCATCTTGAAGGGGCCGGTGCCCGAGGGATTGGCCGCGAAGGCATTCCAAGCGGCCTCGGCAGTCGGCGCCGCATCGCGCAGCTTCTGCCAATGCGTTGGGCTCACCATGAAAAGATTGGTCAGGTTGATCGGCAGGAAGCTGTCCGGCTCGGCGGTGAACAGCGCCACCGTCAGATCGTCCACCTTCTCCGCCCGGCGCAGCGCCGGCATGCGGGTGGCCGTCAGCCCCACCTGGCGGGGATCGTACTGTGGCGCGTCCCGGTCCAAGACCTTGCGAACGTTCCAGACCACCGCATCGGCGTTGAAATCCGACCCGTCATGGAACTTCACGCCAGGACGCAGCTTGACGATCCAGCGCGTCTTGTTGGCGGCATCCACTTCCCAGGACAGGGCCAAGGACGGCACCAGCGGCGTCGGCCGATCCGGGCGCGAGAGATCCCATGCGGTCAGCGGATCGAACAGCGGGAAGCCGGTGAAGCGGTTGCCTTCGAAGCCCTGATCGGGCTGGCCATGGGTCAGCGGAATATCCGCGGCGGTCATGCCGATGCGGAGCGTGCCCTGCGACGAGGCCACCCCAGGCAGGGTGAGCGGCGCAGCAAAGGCAGCGGCAAGCAATAAACGCTTGAGGGTCATTTTCAGGTTTTCTCCCGGCTATGGAGTTTTGGCTCAGACGGAGGCGTCGCCGTGCAGGCGGAAAGGGCAACGCAAGGCACATGCCAGAGGCGGGGCACATGTCAGCGGCGATATCCCCGCCGGCAAGGATGCCGCATCACGCTCTCTGCCTATATTTTCAGCAGCCGAATGGGTGAAGGCCTTGCAGCGCCGCGCCAGCGCCACGCGCTCTTTAGAGCATGCTGCGTTCACATACGTTCACGCAGCCCGCTCTAGCCTTTGTTGGATCGCGCGATTCCGCGCCTTCGGCGATGCCGCCTCAACGCATCGCGCTCTAGAGCATGCTGCATTCACATGCGTTCACGCAGCCCGCTCTAGCCTTTGTCGGATCGCGCGATTCAGCGCCTTCGGCGATTCCGCCTCAACGCATCGCGCTCTAGAGCATGCTGCGTTCACATGCGTTCACGCAGCCCACTCTAGCATGTGTTGGATCGCGCGATTCAGCGCCTTCGGCGATTCCGCCTCGACGCATCGCGCTCTAGGGCCGCACCGCCGGTGTCTCGATTGGCAGGCCAGCAGCACGGCCGAACAGATAGGCCTCCAGTGCCAGCGCGGCCGGGCTGCCAGGGGCAAGGGGCTCGGCGCGGACGCCGGTGAAGCAGCCGCGCAGGCGCCGCTGCAAAGACCCCAGCGCCTGCCATTCCAGCCGATAGAGCGGATAGCCGTTCGGATGTCCCTCCGGGATATTGGCCCCGGCCAGCCGGCCACCCGCCAGCGTCTCATGGCATTGCGCGCAGGAGAGGTTGAGCTGACCGCGCCGTTCCCGGAACAGCCTCTCCCCCTCCGCGCGGGCCTCCGCCAGGCGCGGATCGGGGGTGATGGGCAAGCCGCGCGACTGATGCGCGACGAAGCTCTGCAAGGCCAGCATGGGCTGGCTTTCGCGCGGCAGCGGCGGGCGGCCCGCGCGCTGTTCCCGGCATTCAGCGATGCGACCGGCCAGATCGATCGGGCCGCCGCGGGCCGCATCATGGGCGGGGTAGCGGGCGGCGACGCCACGCAGGGCCGCCGCCGCATGGCAGGCCGCGCAGCCCTCGCGGGCGAATAGCGCCTCCCCCTCCAACACGCTCAGCATACCGGGATTGCCGGCATCGTCGCGCTGCATCGCCTGCAACTCCGGCGTCATGGTCTCGAAGCCGGAGCGAGGACCGGCAGCGCCAAGCAGCAGGGCCAGAAGCGGCAACCAGCCCTGGCGGCGCCAGGGGCTCATGTCACCGTCAGCGCGCGGGTTTCGACATGGCGGAAATCGTGATCGCCGTCCCAGGCGAAGGCGAGCACGCCGCTGGCTTCGGCCCTGAGGGTGAAGGTCAGATAGGGGTTGGCGGCGATCGCCGAATGCAACATCGCCTCGAAAACCAGACGGTTGTCGAAATGGCAGGTGAAGCGGGTGATGATGTCGCGGACCAATAGGCGCCCGGCGGCATCCGGCCGATAGCCGGTCTCCATCGGGTGCTGGATCAAGGTACGGATTTCGATAACCTCGCCCCGCGTGGCGGTGGCGGGGACGCGAATCAGGGTCCGCGCCATGGCTCAGCCCTCCAGGCAGGCGGCGAGCGTGACCACCACCTCGGCCTCGGCCAGCAGGAATCGCCCATCGCTGAGCGCGGCCACGGCGGTGAGGCGCTGACTGTCGGCCAGGCGCGCCCGGGTGCTGATCCGCGCGGCGCCGGACCAGGGGCCGAGGCGTGCCTCGATCACCTGCGGCTGGGGATTGCGCTGGTTGAATAGGGCGATCGCCCGGACATGGGCGGCTTCGGTCATCGGGCTATCGACGGCGATAGTGACCGGCACGGTGTTGCCATTCTCGACCAGCGACGGGATGTCCAGGGTGATGGCGGCCGAAAGCTCCGGCGTCGCGCCGCCGGTAAAGAGAGCAATCGCCTCAGCCATCGCCTCCGGCGTCGCCCCGGCTGGCGGCGCCAAGGCGAGCGTGAGCAGGCCGCCGAACAGCGCGCGGCGGCCGGGTTCAGTCCCTGAGCGTGGCGAGGTAGGCGACGACATCCTCGATCTCCTCCACCCGCAATATGGGGCGCCCCTGCCAGGCGTCAGCCACCCCGACCAGACCCGCAGTGCTGAAATACGCCGGCATCAGGGTCTCCGGGTTCAGCCGGCGGCTATCGACCAGGCGCAGGCGCAACTGCCCCGGCGTCAGCCGCGCGCCAACCCCGGCGAGGCTCGGGGCGAGATTGCCCTGGAAGCGTTCCTCGGGGATCGGCGCCGGGTGACAGAGCAGGCAAAGCCCGCGCGTTCGATCCGCGACGATAGCCCGGCCGCGCGCCGGCTCACCAGGGGCGGCGGTGAGGGGAGCTGGAATCGCATCCCCCACCACCACCGGCTCGGCCTGGGCAAGGCCGGCCACCGACGCGAAGACCAGCGCCGGCAGCGCCCGCCTCACGCCTTCTTCAGGGCCCCCTGCGGGAGCGGCAAGTGCCGAACCCGCCGCCCCGTCGCGGCGAAGGCGGCATTCAGCACCGCCGGCCCGGCGACCGCGATGGTCGGCTCACCGACCCCACCCCAGAAGCCGCCCGAGGGGATGACCATGCTCTCGACCGCCGGCATCGTATCGAGGCGCATGATCGGGTAGGTGTCGAAATTCTCCTGCTCGACTCGCCCATCCTTGATGGTGATCTCGCCGTAAAGGGCGGCCGAGAGGCCATAGGCGAAGCTGCCGGCGATCTGGGCATCGATCTGCTGCGGATTGACGGCATAGCCGCAATCCGTGGCGGCGATGATGCGGTGGATCTTAAGGTCGCCCGCCGGCGACACGGTGACCTCGGCGCAGGCTGCGACATAGCTGCCATAGCCCATCATCTGGGCAAGGCCCCGATGCACCGCCAGCCCGTCCTTCATGCCCGCTGGCTTCCCCCAGCCGGCCTTTTCCGCCACCGCGTTCAGCACCGCGAGATGCTTCGGCGACTTCTCCAGCAGGGCTTGGCGTAACGCCAGCGGATCGCGCCCGGCCGCTGCCGCGACCTCATCGATAAAGCATTCGAGGTAGAAGCAGTTCTGATTGACGTTCACACCGCGCCAGAACCCCGGCGGCACATGCGGGTTGCGCATGGCGTGGTCGACCAGCAAGTTGGGTACATCATACCCGATCGCGGCCTCATTGCCGCCCATCGGCATCACGCCCTGGAAGACGCGCGTGTCCATGCCGTTCTGCAGGGCCTGCGGCGCGACACCGGCGATGATCGACTGGCCGCTGATCCGCATATGCAGCGCCGTGAGGTTGCCCTTGTCGTCCAGCCCGGCCGTCAACTTGCACTGCGTCACCGGGTGGTAGCGCCCGTGCAGCATGTCCTCTTCGCGCGACCAGAGCAGCTTCACCGGCGTGCCCGGCATGGCCTTGGCGATCGCCACCGTCTGGTGGACCCAGTCATGCACCGCCCCGCGCCGGCCAAAGCCGCCGCCAAGGGTCATCTTGTGAACTTCGCATTGCTGCGGCCGCAGGCCGGCAGCGGCAGCCGTTGCCGCCAAGGCGGCCTCGCCATTCTGCGTTGGCGTCCAGAGTTCGCAGCGTTCCGGCGTCCAGATCGCCACGGCATTCATCGGCTCCATGGTCGCATGGTTCTGATGCGGATAGCCGTAAACCGCTTCGATCTTGCGTGCGGCGCCGGCGAGCGCGGCAGGGGCATCGCCAACACGATTACCAACGAAGGCCTCCGGCGCCTGGAGCCCGGCCTTCATCACCTCGGCGAAAGAGGCGCTGCTCTCCTTCGCATGGGGCCCGTGATCGTAGGTGATGGCGACCTTGTCGAGCGCCGTCTTGGCCTGCCACCAGGTCTCGGCGACGACCGCGACGGCGGTCTCACCGACCGGCACCACCTTCTTCACGCCGGGCATCTTCTCCGCCGCGCTGGCGTCGTAGCGGGCGATCTTGCCGCCGAAGACCGGGCAATCCTTGATCGCCGCGTTCAGCATGCCGGGCAGCTTCAGGTCGATGCCATAGACCAGCTTGCCGTTGGTCTTCTCAACCGTATCCAGGCGCGGGAGCGGCTTGCCGGCGATGGTCCAGCTTTTGGGGTCCTTGAGCGGGATGTCGTTGGGCGGCGGCAGCTTGGCCGCCTCGGCGGCGAGGCTGCCATAGCTGGCGCTACGGCCCGAGCCGGCATGGGTCACGACGCTATTGGCCGCGGCGCATTCCCCGGCCGGCACGCCCCATTGATTGGCCGCCGCCTGCACCAGCATCATGCGCGCCGCAGCGCCACCCTTGCGGACGTATTCGTGGCTCTCCCGGATGCCGCGCGAGCCGCCGGTCGAGAAATCGCCCCAGATCCGGTTGCGGGCCAAATTCTGCCCCGGCGTCGGGTATTCCGTGGTCACCTTCGCCCAATTGGCGTTCAGCTCCTCGGCCACCAGTTGCGCAAGGCCGGTCAGCGTGCCTTGGCCCATTTCCGAACGGGCGATGCGGATGACGATGGTATCATCCGGCTTGATCACAACCCAGGCATTGACCTCCGGCACCGCGGCCGCGCTGGCCTGGGCGGTGGCACTAGGCACCCGGACCCCAAGGGTGAAGGCCCCGGCGGCGGCCGAGACGGAGAAGAACCCACGACGGGAAAGCTTGCTGATAGCGTTCATTGGAATGCCCTCCCCCTTCAGCCGCGTGGGCCGTTGCCGGCTGCCTGCTGGATGCCGGCGAGCACGCGGTTATAGGTGCCGCAGCGGCAGATATTGCTGATCGCCTGGCGGATATCGGCCTCGCTCGGCTTCGGGTTTTCCGCCAGCAGCGCGGCGGCCGCCATGATCATGCCGGACTGGCAGTAGCCGCATTGCGGCACATCCAGTGCCACCCAAGCCTTCTGGATGGGGTGGCTCACGCCATCGGGCGAGAGCCCCTCAATGGTCGTGATCTTCTGCCCCTCCGTCACGGTCGAAAGGGTCACGGCACAGGAGCGGATGGCCTGGCCATCGATATGGACGGTGCACGCCCCGCATTGCGCGATGCCGCAG
>CAITYE010000187.1 GCA_903896535.1 uncultured Paracraurococcus sp. | reverse complement strand
CGACAGTACGCGCCATGATTCGCTCTGGAACACGCGGCTGCCGCAGGTGGGGTATGACTGGATCCTGGCGCACCTGCCTACGCTGACGCGCGAGAATGGGTGGCTCTTTACCACCAAGACCGGCACCTACGGCACGGACTACACGCAGCGCGCCCTCATCGCCGCCATCGGCCTCGGCGCCAATCTGCCGCAGGATTCTGTCTATCCGCTTTCGACGCGGGCCTCGCTTCTCGAAGCCTATGAAGGGTCCAACAGTTACGAGGTGCGGTTCGCTAAGGGTCGGCTGCCGCCGGTCAAGGGGTTCTGGTCGCTGACCCTGTACGACGAAAACATGTTCTTCGTCCCCAACCCGATCAACCGCTACGCGATCAGCCTGCGGACCCAGCCGGCTTTCGAAGCCGATGGCTCGCTGGTCCTTTACATCCAGAACCAGGACCCGGGCCCCGACAAGGCGGCGAACTGGTTGCCGGCGCCAAAGGGACGCTTTCGGCTCATGATGCGCCTGTATTGGCCGGACGCGAACAACCCCTCGATCCTCGACCGATCATGGGTGATACCGGCGGTGACCAAGGTCGGATGACCCCGCGCGGCGCAACCGCTGCGACGCGTTTGCGGCCCGGGGCCACAGGCGTCTTTCAGACATAGCAAGCGATTCACCTGAGCTGGAGCGAGCAAGGATGAGAAAACTTCTGTTGGCGGCCGCGGCCTGCGGCGCACTGGTCCAGCCGGCGTTTGCGCAATCCCTCTGGGAGAGGCTCGATCACGGCTTCGACGTGGTCCGCGATTGTGCCGGCGACGTCGTGCAGCACTGCAAAGCGATCAGCCCCGGGGAGGGCCGCATCAAAGCCTGCATGGTCGGCCATCTCCAGCAACTCTCGACCGCCTGCCTGATGGCGCTGGCCGGGCCGAGGCCCGCCGTCTTCGCGGATGGCGGCCGTGCCGTGTTCCGGCGGATCGACATGTACCAGCTGCGGTATATCGAGATCTTCCTCGCGGATATCGATCCGGCGACCAAGGGCATCATCGCGCAGTGCTACGGCAGCTATGCCATGCCGAACCTTCCCGCCGACCGGGACACGGCGCCGCAGGCGCAGGTCGCGGCGCTCGATTTCGACGCGATCAAGAGCAAGTATGGCGTGCTCGCCGCCTCCCTAAACGGTCCGAAGCTTTCGATCGCCGATTGGTGGGAGATCGACGTCGGCGAGACCCGGCAGTTCGGCGACATGCAGTTCCCATGGACGGCGCAGCTGAAGCTGAGCGGAACCGCCAATGTGAACAGCGTGCAGCCCGATGCGCCACAAACCATCGCACGCAAGAGCGCGGTCAACTGGAACAAGGGCCGGACAGTCATGGTGCTCGACGATCCCGAGGGCAATGTCTGGATCATGAAAGGCTTCCAACTGGGCCTCGATCCGAAAATGTCCTACGAGGCCTTCATGGCCGCCGGCCCGGCCAATTTCAAAAAGCTGCCGCCGGGCTGGAAGGCCCGCGTCGTCACGCTGACGCAGGACAATCTTGAGACTCCCGAAGGCGGGATCGCCACGATTCTGGCGGACGAGTTCTTCAACGTCTACGACAAGACCGGCCCTGGCATGAGCAACTCCAAGCTGTAGGCGCGGCGGTCTCTCAGAACCGCTCCACCCAGGGGCGGATCTCGATCTCCCAGGACCAGGCGCTGCGGGGCTGGCGGATCAGCTGCCAATAGGTCTCGGCGATCGCCTCCGGGTCCAGCAGCGCGTCGTCGCCGGCATCCGGGCGGCGCGCGCTGCGGATGCCGCCATCGATGACGATATGCGCGACATGGATGCCCTTCGGCTGCAGCTCCCGCGCCGCCGATTGCGCCAGGCCGCGCAGGGCGAATTTCCCCATCGCAAAGGGCGCGCTTTCGGCATAGCCCTTCACCCCCGCCGAAGCGCCGCTGAGCAGGATGGTGCCGCGTCCCGCCGGCAGCATCCGCCGCGCCGCTTCCCGCACAGCAAGGAAGGCGCCGAAGGCCGTCACCTGCAGCGTCTTCTGCACCTCCGCCGGGTCCAGCTCGGCGATCGGGCCGCGGATGCGGTAGCTGGGGTTGTAGACCACCACATCGGCCGCGCCGGCCGCGTCGAACAGCGCCGTGACGGCGGCGGGATCGGCGGCGTCGCAGGCATGCAGGCTGGCGCCCGTCTCGGCCGCCAGCGGGCCGAGCTTGCCGATGCTCCGCGCGGCGAGCGCAAGGCCATAGCCCTGCCGCGCCAGCAGCCTGGCGAGGGAGGCGGAGAGCCCGTCGCCCACGCCGATGATCAAGGCCTTGGCCATGTCGCGCACCCCTATTCGATGGTTTCCAGCAGCTCGCACAGCACCGCCCCGCGCGGCGCCAGATCGGCCCAGCGGATATGCTCCTCCGGCGCATGCGCGCCGGCGCCGGTGCAGCCGAGACCGTCCAGCGTCGGGATGCCCATGGCGGCGGTGAAATTCCCGTCCGAGCCGCCGCCGCGATGGTGCTTCGGCAGCCGGTAGCCCTGCCGCGCCGCGATCTCCCGCGCCTGTTCGTACAGCGCGAGACCGGCCGGGCTCTCCTCCAGCGGCGGCCGGTTCAGCCCGCCCGTCACCTCGATGCGGATGCCGTCGCGCTCCCCGGCCAGGGCGCGGATGGCGGCGACCACGCGCTCCGCCTCGGCCAGGGACGGCGCGCGGAAATCGATGCGGCAACCCGCTTCCGGCGGGATCACGTTCGGCCGCGTGCCGCCCCAGACCGGCGCGACATTGGTGGTGACGCCGCGCGCCAGATCGGTCAGCGCATGGATGCGCTGAATGCATTCGGCCAGCGCGACGACGGCGCTCCGCCCCTCCGACCAGTTGCCGCCGGCATGGGCGCTGCGCCCGGCGATCCGCAGCGTGAAGCCGCCGGTGCCCTTGCGGCCGGTGACGCAGGCGCCCTGGGTGCCGCCGGCGGGCTCCGGGATCAGCACGGCGCGGGCGCCGCGCGCCTCGCGCTCGATCGCCGTGCGGCTGGTCGGGCTGCCCACCTCCTCATCCGGCGTCAGCAGCAGGGTGATCGGCCGGCGCGTCGGCGTGCCCTGGCGCAGGATCTCCCGCACCGCATGGAAGGCGAGGAAGCTGCCCGCCTTCATGTCGTAGATGCCCGGGCCATGCGCCCGCGGGCCGTCGATGCGAAACGGCATCGGCCCGGCCAGCGTGCCATGGTCCCAGACCGTGTCCACATGGCCGGCGATGACCAGGGGCGCGCCTTCGCCGGGGGTGCGGGCGATCAGCGTATCGCCGTAGCCATCGCGCCCGGGCGTGCGTTCCAGCCGCGCGCCGACGGCGCCGAGCCCGGCCTCGGCGCGGTCCAGCAGCCGGTTCACCGCCGCCGCATCGGTCGAAGGCGTCTCCGTCTCCACCCAGCCGCGCAGCTCCTCCAGCAGGCGTTCGGCGGGGCCGATTTCGGTCAGCGGCATCGTGGGTGGTCCTTGTCGGGCGTCGCCGCACTGCACCCCGCCGGCGCCCGCCTGTCCAGCGCCGCTTGCCCGGCCGCGCGGCCGGCGGCTATGGCAGCGCGCACAGGGAAGGGGGGCCGCATGTCGGACGGCATGGTCTTCGAGGATCTGGTCATCGGCCAATCCGCCAGCTTCGGCAAGACCATCACCGAGGCCGATATCGTGCTCTTCGCCGCCGTGACCGGCGATACCAACCCGATGCACCTGAACGTCGAATACGCCAAGGACAGCATCTTCGGCGAACGCATCGCCCATGGCATGCTGGCGGCGGGGCTGATCACCAAGGTGCTCGGCACGCAGCTGCCGGGCCCCGGCACCATCTACATGTCGCAAAGCCTGAAATTCCGCGCCCCCGTCCGCATCGGCCAGACCGTGACCGCGACGGTGGAGGTTTTGGTGCTGCACCCGGACAAGCACCGCGCCACGCTCCGCACCGTCTGCACCGTGGCCGGGGAGCCGGTGCTGGAGGGGGAGGCCTATGTCTCCGTCCCCAGCCGCAACGCCAAGGTGAAGGCGGCGTGACGCCGCCCCGGCTGCTGACGGACTGGCGGGCCGTCCCGCCGGCCTGCCGGGGGGCGACGCTCGCGCTCGGCAATATGGATGGCGTGCATCTCGGCCATCGGGCGGTGCTGGACACCGCGCGCGCCGCGCGGCCCGGCGCGCCGCTCGGCGTCGTGACCTTCGAGCCGCATCCGCGTGAGCATTTCCGCCCGGAAGACCCGCCCTTCCGCCTGACCCCGCTGGCCGAAAAATGCCGCACGCTGGGCGAGGCGGGGGTGGATTTCGTGCTCGCCCTGCCCTTCGACGCCGCGCTGGCGGCGATGCCGGCGGAGGGCTTTTTCGGGGAGGTGCTGCGCGATGGGCTGGCGGCCAGCCACCTCGCCTGCGGGCAGGATTTCGCCTTCGGCCATCGCCGCGGTGGCGATACCGGTCTGCTCGCCCAGCTGGCGGCGGCGGCGGGAATCGGGCTGATCACTGTGCCCGCGGTGGCCGATGCCGGCGGGCCCATCTCCTCCACCCGAATCCGCCGCGCCCTGCAGGATGGCTACCCCGAGCGCGCCGCGACCATGCTCGGCCGGCCGTTCGAGCTGCGCGGGGAGGTTGTGCACGGCGATAAGCTCGGCCGCGTGCTGGGCTGGCCGACCGCCAATATTTGGATCGGCCGGCGGTTGGAGCCGGCGCGCGGCGTCTATGCCGTGACGGTCGCGCTGCCGGATGGGGGGGAGGCGAAGGGGGTTGCCAATATCGGCCGCCGTCCGACCCTCGGCGGCGATCCCGAGACTCGGCTGGAAACCTATATCTTCGATTGGTCTGGCGATCTCTACGGCCAGGAGATCGGCGTTCGCCTCGTTCGTTTCCTGCGGCCGGACGCTAAATTCGACGGGCTGGAGACGCTGAAGCTGGCGATTGCCCAGGATGCCGCCGCTGCTCGCGCCGTGCTCGGCCTCCCGCCCGGCCCTGCTGGCGCTTGACCGGGGCGCCCCCCCCTCCGCATAAGGTTGGGATGAACGCCCGGGCGATAAATCGAATTCCTGGCCCGGTCCTCCGCTGAGGGCCGGGATCACCGCTCGCCCGTAACCCTGCCGGGCCCTCGCCCGCGGCCAGGACACCAAACCGATGAACGACGCCCCCGAGGGCTCTGCCTCCGCCCCCCGCGATTACCGCGGCACCGTCTTTCTGCCCGAGACCGCCTTTCCCATGCGTGGTGAGCTGCCGAAGCGCGAGCCCGACTGGCTGGCGCGCTGGCAACGCATCGACCTCTGGCGGCGGCTGCGCGCGCAGTCGAAGGGCCGTCCGCTTTTCGTGCTGCATGACGGCCCGCCCTATGCGAACGGGCCGCTGCATATCGGCCATGCCCTGAACAAGATCCTGAAGGACGTTATCAACCGCGCCGCGCAGATGGCCGGGCGGGATGCGGTTTACGTGCCGGGCTGGGACTGCCACGGCCTGCCGATCGAATGGAAGATCGAGGAAGAGTATCGCGCCAAGGGCAAGGACAAGGACAAGGTCCCGGTGCTGGAATTCCGCGCCGAATGCCGCGCCTATGCCGAACACTGGCTGGGCGTGCAGCGCGAGGAGTTCAAGCGGCTGGGCGTGCAGGGCGAATGGGCCGGCCGCTACGCCACCATGGACCTGCCGAGCGAGGCGGCGATCGCCGCTGAGATCGGCAAGTTCCTGATGAACGGTTCGCTCTATCGTGGCCTGCGCCCGGTGATGTGGAGCCCGGTCGAGAAGACCGCGCTGGCCGAGGCGGAGATCGAGTACCACGACCACGTCTCGCCGACGCTTTGGGCGCGGTTCCGGATCACGGAGGCGGCGGTGGCCGATCTGCGTGGCGCCAGCGTGGTGATCTGGACCACGACGCCCTGGACCATCCCGGGCAACCGTGCCGTCGCCTTCGGGCCGGAGATTGACTACGCGCTGGTGCATGTGGAAGGGGTGGGTGAGGGCAGCTACCTTCTCCCCGGCGAGACGCTGCTAGTCGCGCTGCCGCTGCTGCCGCAGTTCGAGAAGGACGCCAAGCTCGGCGCACACAGTATCCGTCGCGTGCTGAAGGGCGCCGAACTGCTCACCGCCAAGGCCGCGCATCCGCTGCGTGGCTGGGTGGCGGCGGCAGGTGGCTACGACTTCCCTGTGCCCCTGCTCCCCGGAGATTTTGTGACGACCGAGGCCGGGACCGGCTTTGTCCACATCGCCCCCGGCCATGGTGAGGACGACTTCGACCTTGGCCGCGCGCACAACCTGACGGTGCCGGAGACGGTGAACGACGACGGCACCTTCACCACGCAATCGCCGGGCTT
>CAITYE010000186.1 GCA_903896535.1 uncultured Paracraurococcus sp. | reverse complement strand
CGTTGAGGCGGCATCGCCGAAGGCGCTGAATCGGGCGATCCAACACATGCTAGAGCGGGCTGCGTGAACGAATGTGAACGCAGCATGCTCTAGAGCGCGATGCGTTGAGGCGGCATCGCCGAAGGCGCTGAATCGGGCGATCCAACACATGCTAGAGCGGGCTGCGTGAACGAATGTGAACGCAGCATGCTCTAAGGCGCACGCCGCCGCGCGGGGTGGTGGGCCCGCTGCTCGGCAGAAGTGCGGCGCGGCGCGCGCCGCCGCCCGCGGAATAGCTATTCGGCGCGGACCTGCACCGCCTCGATCACCTGCTTCCAGCGGGTGCGATCGCGGGCGATGCGGGCGCCCAGGGTCGCGGGGTCCTCGAACAGCGGCGTCAGCCCGCCCTGGGTCAGGCGTTCGCGCGTCGCCGGGTCGGCCAGCACGCGGCGCATCGCCTCCACCCAGCGGGCCAGGGCCGGGGCGGGGATGTCGCGCCGGCCGCACAGGCCGAACCAGCCCACCACCTCCAGTCCCGGCACGGTCGCGGCCATGGTCGGCGTGCCGGGGAAAACCGGTGAGGGGGTGTCGTCGGCGATCGCCAGCAGGCGCAGGTCGCCCGATTGGATCTGCCGCACGGCATCGCCCAGATTGGTCATGGTAAAGTCGATGCGCCCGGCCAGGATTTCGACGATCGCCGGCGACGCACCGCGGAAGGCGATGTGCTCCATCTTGGTCCCGGTGAGCTGCTGCAGCAGCTCACCACCCAGATGCTGGGCGGACCCCACGCCGGGGCTCGCATAGCTCACCTGCCCCGGGCGCTGCTTCGCCGCGGCGATGATGTCGCCGAGATTGCGGTAGGGCGACGCCGCCCGTACGACGAGGCCGTAGCTGGAAAGCCCGACCAGGGCGATGGGCCCAAGATCGACGCCGGGGTCGACCGGCATCTGCGCGCCGACCAGTTGCGGCGTCATGGTCATGGTGCTCATTGGGCAGACGAAGGCGGTGGTGCCGTCGCCCGGGCTGTTCACGACATGCTCGGCGCCGACCACGCCGTTCACGCCGGTGCGGTTCTCAACAACGATGCGCTGGCCGAACTCGGCGCCGAGCACTTCGGCCATCTGTCGGGCGATGAAGTCATTCGTCCCGCCAGCGCTTGCCCCGCTGATGATCCGCAGTGCGCGGTCGGGAAAGCTTTGCGCCGCCGCAGGCAGGGCGAGCAGCAGCCCGAGCAAGCCGGCAAGAGCGAGACGCGGCATCGGACCTTCTCTCCTCAACGCTGGCAGCCTAACGCCACGCCAGGCCCCCGCGGAAAACGAATGCGGTATCGGTGCGGCGCGCGGCGGACCGGCGGCTACTTCGCGGCCGCGCGATAACGATCCAGCATCTGCTGGCCCTCCGGGCCGGCCCGCGTCGCCCATTCCTGCGCCTGCTGCTGGCCGATCGCGCGCAACTCCGCCATCAGCTGGTCCGACGGGGCTGGGGTGCTCACACCCTTCTCCCGCAGTCGTTCGGCCATGCTGGTCTCGGCGGCCTTGGCCGCGGCCGAACCGCGATCGGCGGCGCGGGCAGCGGCGGCGATCACGGCGGCACGGGTCGGCTCATCCAGCGCGGCCAAGGCGCGGCTATTGGCGATCACGGCGTTGCGGGTCCGCATGCCGCCGACATTGGTCCAAACCTTGACGAAATCCCACGCCGTCACGGCGACGCCGGTCTGGGCCGAGGTGAACATCGACTGGATCATATTGGTGGCGAAGGCCTGGGAGACCTCGGCGGATTGCACGGTGACCGGCGTGGTGCCCATCAGTTCGCCCATGCGGAACGTCAGATTATTATAGGCGCGGAAGCGCGTACCCTTGAGCGGCGCGAGGGAGGGCAGCGGCTCACGCGTATAGAAGCCCTGGGCGTCCCAATGCACGATATAAAGCAGCGTCAGGCCCTGCTTTTCCAGCCTTGCCTTAATGTAGGGCAGGCTGGCTTCGTTCAGCGCCTCGGCCTGCGGCCAGGTCCAGGCGAGGAAAGGGACGCCGTCCACCTCTAGGAAGGGGTCCTCATTGCCATAGGCGGAGAGCAGGATTTCCCCCAGCTGGATCTGGCCCGTCTGCACCGCGCGCTTGATCTGCGGCATTGGCAGCAGGGACGCATTGGTATGCAACTGGATACCGAGCTTGCCCTGGCTCGCCTGCTCGACCTCCGCGATGAAGGCCTTCAGGTTCACGGTGTGGAAATTCTGCTCGGCGTAGGCCGAGGCCATGACCCATTTGGTCTGGGCGGCCGCGGGCAGGGCGGCCAGCAGTAGCGCGAGGGCGCCGGCTAGACTGCGTATCATGGACCTTACTGCTCCTTGCCTGATGAAAGACGCTCGCATGGGCACTGGCGGCCTTGCAAGGACCGCGCCGCTTTCGCCAAGATCGGCGGATCAGGAGAGCCCCCATGCCGGACGCCAGCCCCAGCCCCGCCCGCCTCGTTATCCGCCAGCCCGAGGATGGGCCCAGTTTCTGGCAGCCGGTCCCGGCCAATGGCTTCGTCCACTGCATTCTGGATTCGGCGACGACCGGCGCCGAGACGCCCTTCGCCATGGGGACCCAGACGGTCGATCCCGGCTGCCATGTGCGCGAGCATCTGCACGACGCCAATGAGGAGGTGATCTTCGTGCTGGCCGGCGAAGGCGAGGCGCGGATCGAGGGCAGCCCGCACGCGATGCGGCCCGGGAGCTGCTTTTTCTTCCCGCGCAACCGCTCGCATTCCTTCCACAATACCGGCAGCGGCCCGCTGACCTACATGTGGTTCATCATGCCGGGTGGGCTGGAGACCTTCTTTGCCCGTATTGGCCGGCCCCGCGCCGAAGGCCAGCCGGCGCCCGCGCCCTTCCCGCGGCCGGAGAATGTCCTGCAGATCGAAGCCGAGACCGTCTTCGGCAGTTTGCCGCCGAAGGGTTGAGCTTCCCGTCTCGCCACCGCCGGCGCAGCCTCGGCGGGGCAGAGGAGGTTGTGATGCACTGGTTGCTGGGGTTTGTCTTTGTCATGGTCATGCAGATGACGCCGGCTGCGGCGGAAGGGTGGGTCGCCAGCTGGGCGACCTCGATGCAGGGACCCTATCCCGCCGGCAATCCTTCGGCCCAACCGGACCAGCGCTTCGCCTTCCCCGACCCGGCCCGGGGCGCGCGGGAGCAGACCCTGCGCCTGGTCATCCGCCCCAGCCTCTGGGGCCGGCAGGTGCGCTTCCGGCTTTCGAATGCGCTTGGCACGCGCCCGCTGGGCATCGCGGCGGCGAGTGTCGGGCTGCAACTGGGCGGCGCCGCCCTGGTGCCTGGAACACGCCAGACACTGAGCTTCGGCGGGGCCCCCGGCATCACCATCGCGGCCGGCGCCATGGCCTGGAGCGACCCGGTCACGCTCGGCTTTGTCCCGGCAGAGCCGGGGTTGATGCAGGGCCGCAAACTCGCGGTCAGCCTTGCCATCGCCGGCGAGAGCGGGCCGATGAGCTGGCACGCCAAGGCGATGCAGACCTCCTACGTCTCCCTGCCCGGCAGCGGCGACGCCACGGCCGATGACAGCGAAACTCCGTTTCCCTTCGGTACGTCCTCCTGGTTCTTCCTGGATGGCATGGAGGTGATGGCCCCGGCCGGCACGCCGGTGATTGTCTGCTTCGGGGATTCGATCACCGATGGCACCGCCAGCACGATGAACGGCGATGATCGCTGGCCGGATGTGCTGCAACGCCGCCTGTTCCAGCGTTTCGGCAATAGCGCCGCGGTGATCAATGCCGGCATCGGCGGCAACCAGGTGGCCGGCCCGGCGAGCTACACGCCGGAAAAGCCCGTCCCCGGCGGTCCCTCGGCCGGGGCGCGGCTGGAGCGGGACGTGCTCTCCCTCTCTGGCGTCACCGCCTTCGTCTGGCTGGAAGGGATCAATGATTTCAGCCGCAACGGCAATGCCAGCGTCGAGACGGTGAGCGAGGGCATGCGCGCCGCCGGCGCCCGCATCCGGACGAAATTCCCCGGTGTTCGCCTGATTGGCGCCACGGTGACCAGCGCGCTCGCCAGCACCAGCGCAGCGCACGGCTTTCCGGAACAGGATGCCAAGCGCCAGGCGCTGAATGCCTTCATCCGCGATAGCGGCGTCTTCGACAGCGTGGTCGATTTCGATACCGCGACGCGCGATCCCTCGACCGGGCAGCTAAGGCCGGAGATGGTGCCCGACAGCACGGTGGGTGGCCCGGGCGATAAGTTGCACCCGAACCGCGCGGGCTATCAGGCGATGGCCGGGGCCATTCCGCTGGATCTGCTGATGCCCGGGCGGCGCTGACAAAAGCGCGATTTCCTGCCCCTCACCGCCTGCGGTAGAGGCAGGCGGCATGACCCATGTCATCACGCTGAACGCCGGCTCGGCGACGGTGAAATTCGCGCTTTTCGCGGCGGCGCCGGCCGGGCCCCTTCTGCGCGCCGGTGGCGTGGCGGAGATGCTGGCCGAGGGCGGAAGGTTGCGGGTGAAGGCCGTCGGCGCCCCGCCCGAGGAGGTTGTGGTTTGGCGGGGCGGGGCGGGGTTCCACGCCGAAGCCATCGCGCGCGCCCTGCGCTGGTGCGCCGAGACGCATCCGGGCCTGCGGATCGGCGCCGCCGGGCACCGCGTGGTGCATGGCGGGCAGCATTACGCCGCGCCGCTGCTGGTCGATACAGCGGTGCTGGAGGCGCTGGCTGCGCTGGTGCCGTTGGCGCCGCTGCACCAGCCGCACAACCTCGCCGGCATCCGCGCGGTCGCGGCAGCCTTTCCGGAGATCCCCCAGGTTGCCTGCTTCGATACCGCCTTCCATCGCGGCCACGCCTTCGTGAACGATGCCTTCGCCCTGCCGCGCACGCTTTATGCCGAAGGCATCCGCCGCTACGGCTTTCATGGCCTGTCCTATGAATACATCGCCGGCCAGCTGCGCGCCCTGGCCCCGGCGCGCGCCGCCGGGCGGGTGGTGGTCGCGCATCTCGGCAATGGGGCTTCGATGTGCGCCTTGCGCGATGGCCGGTCAGTGGCGAGCTCCATGGGCTTCACCGCGCTGGATGGGCTGCCGATGGGCACGCGCTGCGGGCAGCTCGACCCCGGCGTGCTGCTCTATCTGCTGCAGCATAAGGGCATGACGCCCGGGGCGCTGGCCGATCTGCTCTACAAGGACAGCGGGCTGAAGGGCCTCTCCGGCCTGTCTGGCGATATGCGGGAGCTGGAGGCGGCGGGCACGCCCGAGGCGGCGGAGGCGATCGCCTATTTCATCGCTCGCCTCCGCCAGGAACTCGGTGGGCTCGTTGCACTGCTCGACGGGCTCGATGCCCTGGTCTTCTGCGGCGGCATTGGGGAGCACGCCTGGCGGGTGCGAGAGGCGGCGCTGACCGGCCTCGGCTGGCTGGGGATCGAGCTGGATGCTGCGGCGAACCGGGCGCAGGCGCCGGTCATCTCCACCCCGCGCTCGGCGGTGGAGGTGCGGGTGATCCCGACCGACGAGGAGGCGATGATCGCGCGGCATACGCTGGCGGTATTGCAGCGCGGATAGGCAGGTACCCTCGACGCCGGGCCGCGCGCATGGCCTGATGCGGCGGGCGGTTTGGATGGAGGCAAGGCGATGCAGATTGACGATCCCGCGGTGATCGCGGAGGCGCGGGCGGTGTTCGACCGCTATGAGACGGCGATTGCTGAAAATGACGCCGCCACCCTCGATGCCTGCTTCTGGGAGGATGCGCGCACCGTGCGCTTCGGTATCACTGAAATCCTCTATGGCATCGACGCGATCCGCGCCTTCCGGGCCAGCGTTGCGCGTTATGCGCCGCGCGCCATCCGCCGGGTGCATATCACAACCTTCGGGCGCGACACGGCCTGCACGCATCTGGAATACCAGCGCACCGATAGCGGGCTGATCGGGCGGGAGACGAAGATCATGGCGCGCATCCCGGAGCAGGGCTGGCGCGTCGTCTCGGCGCATGTCTCGCTGCTGGCCGGGCATGATCCCGGGCGGCAGGCCAAGGCGTAGCGGAGCGGCGGGGTCCGCCGCGCCGGCTCCGCCCAAACCTCACGTCCAAGGGAGCCGCAGCGCTGCCCGGGAAGGGTCGGTGACAATGCCGCCTTGCCGTGCCGCGCGCGCCGCCTATCCTGGCGCGTATGACCCATAGCGTTGTGATCGGGGCGGGGATTGTCGGCGCCTGCACCGCCCTCGCGTTGCTGCGGGAAGGGCATCGCGTCACCATCCTTGAGCCCGGGCCACCTGGCGGCGAGCAGGCGGCGAGCTATGGCAATGGCTGCTGGCTCAGCCCGATGTCGGTGATCCCCCCGGCGGTGCCGGGCACCTGGAAGAAGGTGCCGGGCTTCCTGGCGGACCCGCTCGGGCCCTTGGCCATCCGCTGGTCCTATTTGCCGAAGGCGCTGCCCTGGCTGGTCCGCTACCTCGCTGCCGGTTGGACCGAGGGACGGGTGCTGCGCACTGCCCAGGCGCTGCGGGCGCTGCTGGTGGATGCGCCGGCGCTGCATGCCGAACTCGCCACCGCCGCGGGGGTAGGCGGGCTGATCGAGCGGCGCGGCCTGATGTACGTCTACCCCGACCGTGCCGCCTTTGAAGCCGAGGCGATGGCCTGGCGGGTGCGCGCCGCGGTCGGCATCCGCTGGCTGGAGTTGGGGCCAGAGGATCTGCATCAGCGCGAACCAGCGCTTGATCGCCGCTACGGCTTCGCGGCGCTGGTCGAGGAAGGTGGGCATTGCCGCGACCCCGGCGCCTACGTCGCGGCCCTGGTTGGCCTGGCAGAGGCCGAAGGCGCGCGGCGCATTCAGGCCGCGGCCAAGGGTTTCCGGGTGGAGGCTGGGCGGCTTCAGGCGGTCCTGACCGATGCCGGGGAGATCGTGGCCGACCGGGCGGTGATCGCGGCCGGCGCCCATTCCCGCCCGCTCGCCGGCACGCTCGGCGATGCCCTGCCGCTCGAGAGCGAGCGCGGGTACCATGCCATGATCCCTGGCGCCGCCACCGGTCCTCGCACGCCGCTGATGCCCTCGGACGGGAAGATGTCGATCACCATGACCGATCGCGGCCTGCGCTGCGCCGGGCAGGTGGAGATCGCCGGGCTGGAGGCCGCGCCGAACTGGCAGCGGGCGGCCATCCTGCGCGACCATTTGCTGCGGAGCTTCCCCGAGCTGCCGCGCGACCTGCCGGCCGAGGCGGTGAAGTTTTGGATGGGCCACCGCCCCAGCATGCCCGATGGTTTACCCTGTATCGGCGCGGCGCGCGCAACTAACGATGTTATCTATGCTTTCGGGCATGGCCATGTCGGGCTGGTGGCTGGCCCGCGGACTGCGCAGATGGTGGCGGCCCTGCTCATCGGACGGGCGCCGGAGATTGATCCGGCGCCCTATAGTCCAGGCCGCTTCAGGTGATTTTATCCTCGCTTTAGTCGTAAGGTAATGTCATGCTCCCGCCATGAAGGGTGCTTTTGCATCCCGCCCTAATCTTGGACATGGATATCGACCGGTGCCTTCCGATAACGAATCTCTCGAAGCATCAGCCCCAATTGATGCGGAAGTTAAGTGGTACAACGCGCGAAAGGGCTACGGCTTCGTCCTGGGCCCGGACGGGCAGGACCTGTTCTTCCACGCCTCCGCGCTGACCGAAGCCGGCGTCGAGCCGCCGGATACCGGCGATACCCTGACCTGCGAAATCGGCAGCGATCGCCAAGGCCGTAGGCTGGTCACGCGCATCATTTCCCTGAAGCGGGGCGAGGGAGGCGGACAGCGCCGCGATTTTGATGACCGGCCGCCGCGCCGCGACTTTGGTGATCGGCCGCCGCGGCGTGATTTTGGCGGTGGTGGTGGCTTCGGTGCGCCGCGCCGCGACTTCGGCGGCGGCGGCGGTGGCTTCGGCGCGCCGCGCCGCGATTTTGGTGGTGGCGGTGGCTTTGGTGCCCCGCGGCGAGACATGGGCGACCGTCCCCCGCCCCGGCGGGATTTCGACCGTGATGCCGGTGGTCCCACCTACGCAGTCGATGGCACCGTGAAGTGGTTCGATCAGGTGCGCGGTTTCGGCTTTGTGACGCCGGAAGATGGTGGCCAGGACGTCTTCCTGCACTCCTCCGTGCTGCAGCGCGCGGGTCGGCAAGACGTGCAGCAGGGCGAGAAGGTCACGCTCGATGTCCGTGACGGGCAGCGCGGCCGGCAGGCAGTCAGCCTAAAGTAAAGCTGGTCGGCGATAACGCCGGCTTTACCGTCGGGCGCGCAAGCTTCCAGGCATGCGCGCCCTTTTCTTTGCCCTGCAGATCCTACTGCTGCCGGCGCTCGCCGCCGCTCAGGACCCGCCCGAATGCAGCAGGGCGCGGGAAGGCATGACGGCCTGCTTTGGTGAGAAGCTTTGCCTTTGTCGTTATGACCAGGGCGGGCAACTCACGGGGCGGCCCTCCGCCAATCGCTGGGATTGTGGTGCGCTGCGGCCGGGTTGCGGTACGGTACCGGCCGATCTCAATCCCTCCCAGACCCAACTGCCGCCCGGGCTGCTGCTGAACCTCCCGAATACCGCGCAGGGGCAGACGCCCGCGCCTTCGCTCCTCGCGCCGCGCCGCGCCTACTGATCCAAGCGGCCAAATCCTGCCGCCGCGAGAGCCGGATGCGTTGAGGCGGAATCGCCGAAAACGCTGTATCCCGCGACCAAACAAACGGTAGAGCAGGACGCGTCAGCGAATGCGAACGCATCATGTTCTGGGATCAAAGCGGCGTGGGCGCAGCCCCGCATGGAACCAGGTGATCATCGAATAGATGTCGTAGACCGGCAGCCCGCAGGCTGCCTGCAAGGCCGCCGCATAGGGCGGCATATTGGTGCATTCCAGGACGATGGCGCCGATATCCCGGTGTGCTGCCAGCAGCTCTCGCCCCGCGGTCAGAATGTCCTGTTCTGCCAAAGCGACGTCCAGATCCTGCTTCTCGGCGGTGATCAGCACGCGAAAGAACTCTCGCCCGCCTTCGGTGCCGATGATCGGCGTATCCGCCGGCACGCCGGCCGCGATCAGATGCGCAGGGGTGAGGGAGGCCTTGCTGACCGTCAGGACACCGACGCGCTTGCCCGGTGGCAGCGTTGCCTGCACCCAAGGCACCTGCATGAGGGAGGAGGTGGCGACCGGTACCCGCACCGCTGCCGCGAGCTCCGCCTGGAACAGGGCGAGGAAGCCGCAATTGGTGGTGATGGCCTCCGCCCCCAGCGCCACAAGATCTTGCGCCGCGGCGATGAAGTCATCGAGCAGCCCGCGCGCGCCCTGCAGCACCACCCGCTCCGGCGAGGCGCCGCGCACGACGCGGTACAGCACCGGGAAGGGCCAGGTGGTGGCGTTGCCCATATCCCCCGGGATGCGGGGGAAACGGGCATCGAGCATCAGGATGCCGAGCGGCGCGCCATAGATGGCCCGCCCGCCTTGCGCGATGTGATGGTTCATCCCGGCAGGCTAGCGCGGTACTCTGCCCGGCGATACCGACGGAGACCGCCGATGCGCGCCCTGCTGTTCTGCCTTTCGCTGTTGTTGCCCGCCGCGGCATGGGCTGAGGACTGGCCGGCGGCGCGGCCCATCGTGCTGCTGGGCGGCTTCCCGAACAGCGCCGGTACCGACATCTACGCCCGCAAGCTGGCCGAGCCGCTGTCGCGCGCCTTGGGCCAGACCGTCGTGGTCGACAACAAGTCCGGCGCCGGCGGCAACATCGCCAGCGAGTTCGTCGCCAAGGCAAAGCCGGATGGCTACGTCTTCCTGATCGGCACTGCTGGGACGCATGCGATCAACGCCACGCTGTATCGCAGCCT
>CAITYE010000185.1 GCA_903896535.1 uncultured Paracraurococcus sp. | reverse complement strand
TGACGCGGACCGAGGTGCACTGCGCGCAATGCGGCGGTCATCTGGGCCATGTGTTTCCCGATGGGCCGGCGCCCACCGGGCAGCGTTTCTGCATGAATGGCGCGGCGATGCGCTTCGTCCCCCCCCCAAGGGGGAATAGCGGCGGGGCATAGCGCTCATCTCGCTTTGCCGCTTGCATTGCCGGCGGCGCTGGCGAATCTATACCCGGCTATGTCAGGACTCCTCGCCATGCGCGGCCCCCTCGCGCTGATCCTCGCTCTGCTGTTCGCGCTGCTGCACGCCCCTGGCGCGCGGGCTGACCTGGTCTATGTGCTGAACTCAGCCGAGGCCTCGATCAGCGTCATCGACACCGCCACCCGCACCGAGGTGCGCCGCATCCCCGTGCTGCGCGAAGTGCATCACCTGATCCTCACCCCCGATCGGCGGGAGCTGATGATCGGCGACAGCGTGGCGAACGAGCTGGTCTTCCTGAACCCCGACACCGCTGAGGTGACGCGGCGGGAAAAGATCTCGAACCCCTACCATTTCGCCGAGAGCCCGGACGGCAAGTACCTGGTCGTCACCTCGCTGCGGCGCGATCAGGTGGATATCTACGACGCCGCGACCCGCACCCTGCTGCAACGCCTGAAGGTCGGCGATATGCCGAGCCACGTCGCCTATTCGCCCGACAGCAAGACGGTCTACGTCACGCTGCAAGGGGTGAAGCGCGTCGCCGCCATCTCATTGGAAGAACGCCGCTTGCTCTGGAGCGCGGTGGTCGGGCCGGAGCCGGCCGGCATTATCTGGCACAATGGCAAGCTGCTGGTTGGCGTCATGGGCGCCGATCATGTGGCGGTGATGAACCCCGCGGATGGCGTGGTGGAACGCACCATCTATACCGGCCGTGGCGCGCATACCGTCTTTGCCGCGCCGGACGGCTCGGCGCTTTATGTCACCAGCCGCGTGGAAAGCCGCCTGACCGTGCTGGACCCCACGACGCTGGAGCCGAAGGGGCGGATCGAGCTGCCCGGCGGGCCTGACTGCATCGCCTTCGACCCGCAGGGCAAGCTCTGGGTAACGCTGCGCTGGGTCGCCCGGGTGGCGCAGGTCGACCCGCGCACCGGCACCTATGAAACCTACCCCGTCGGCCGTTCGCCGCACGGCGTCTGGGTGCAGCCGCGCGCGACGCCGCTGCCGCCCCCGCCCGCCGCCGCCGCCAGCCTGTCGGGCGCGGTGATCCCGGTGGCGGCGGTGCTGCCCGCCCGGCCGTGACCTTCGGCCGGCGCGGTGTGATGGCGGCGATGCTCGCGGCCCCGGCGGTGACGCACGCCCAGGGGGCGGCCGGGACGGTCTATCTCACCATCGATACCGGCTGGTCGCGGGAGGCGGAGCAGATCGCCGCCATCCTCGCCCGCCAGGGCGTGCGCGCGACGCTGTTCGTGGCCGATGAGCCGACCTTCCGTGGCGACCGCACCCTGGATGCAAGCTGGGCGCCCTTCTGGCAGGCCCGCGCGGCGGAAGGCCATGCCTTCGCCACGCATACCTGGCGGCATTGGTATTTCCGCGGGGACCCCGCGCCGGGCCGGGTGCGCTACGTCGCCTGGAACCCGAAGGAGGGCGAGACGGTGCTGGATCAGGCCGCGCTCTGTGAGGAGCTGGGCCGGCCGACCGCGCGCCTGCAAGCCTTGGCGCCGACTGCGCGCATCCTGCCGCTTTGGCGCGCCCCGGGCGGGCGGACCACGCCGAACGCCCTGGCCATGGCCGCCGCCTGCGGGCTGACGCATCAGGGCTGGACCGCCAACGGCTTCTGGGGCGATGAGCTGGACGCCGCGCAATACCCCAATGCCAGCCTGGCCCGCCGCGCCGTCGAGACGACGCGCGATGGCGAGGTGGTGGTGCTGCATTGGGGCGTCCGCAGCCGGCGGGAGCCCTTCGCCCAGGTGCTGGAGCCGGTGATCGAGGGCCTCAAGGCCCGTGGCTTCGGCTTCGCACCGCTACCGCCGCAAGGCCGGGGCTGAGTCGCCCCGCATGTCACAGACCTACGCCACCATCACCGGCTGGCTCTTTGAGCATCTGATCCAGCCGCCCTTCTACGCCCTTGGCCTGATGGCCTATGCCGAGGATGCCTACGGCTTCCTCGATGCCTTCCTGCTGGGCGCCTTCGGCATCGGGCTGGTCTGGCTGATCTGCCGCCCGCTGGAGATCTGGCGGCCGGTGGAGCCGGTGTTGGACCGCCGGGTGGTGCGGACGGATATCCTCTACACGCTGCTCAACCGGCTTGGCATCCTGCCGATGCTGGCCTTCGTGGCGCTGCTTTCGGTGCAGCCGCTTTGGCAGGGCTTCCTGACCGACCAGGAATTGCTGCCGCCGACGCTGGAGGAGCTGGTCCCGGCGCTGCGCGACCGGCCCTGGCTGGCCTTCGTGCTGTATGTCGTGGTGCTGGATTTCGCCGAATACTGGCGCCACCGCGCCCAGCACGCCTTTCGCTGGTGGTGGTCGCTGCATGCCGTTCATCACGCGCAGCGGCAGATGACCTTCTGGAGCGATGACCGCAACCACCTGCTGGATGATGTGATCGCCGCCTTCTGGTTCGGCGCCATCGCGCTGCTGATCGGCGTGCCCCCTGCCCAGTTCCCGGTGATCGTGCTGCTGCTGCGCTGCGCGGAAAGCCTGAGCCACGCCAATGTGCGGCTGGATTACGGGCGCATCGGGGAACGGCTGGTGGTCTCACCGCGCTTTCACCGGTTGCATCACGGCCTGCTTTCGGCCGGCACCGCGGGGAAGAACTACGCGGTGCTGCTGCCGGTCTGGGACTGGGTCTTCGGCACCGCCGATTTCAACCGCGCCAGCTACCCCGCCACCGGGGCGCCGGAGGAGCCGGAGGCGCTGGCGACGGGCGGCTGGTGGCGCCAGCAGGTGGTGGCGGCGCGGCGGATGCTGGGCCTGCCTACCCCGCTTTAGGGCAGCCACCCGGACGGATATTGCCCTGAAGCGGG
>CAITYE010000184.1 GCA_903896535.1 uncultured Paracraurococcus sp. | reverse complement strand
GCCATCGCCGCTGACGGCGGAGAGCATCTGGCGGGTCACGGCCGCGATCCTTGCCGGCTTGCAGCTGCTTGGCGCACGCGACCCGGCGCGGCTGCACCAGCCAAAGGGTCCGGGCGCAACGGTGCCGGCTGTGCCTGGCTGGGCTGAAGGTGGCCAGCGACGCGTGATAGGGGACGCACAAAAAACCACAAAACGGCACTATTTTCGTATTCTCACGATAAGGTTACCTATATATTCATAACAAGTTTACCACGAGGCAAATTATATGCGTGCCGGCAGCTGCGTAGGCGAAGGCGCCAAGGGCAGGCGAGGGGCCGCCATGCCAGCCAACCCCCTTGGGTCGATCCGCCAGCTCGTCTTCCACAGCCGGGCGCAGCATGCGCTGACCCAGCCGCAGATCGAGGCGATGGCCGCCCGGGCCGCGGCGCGCAACCAGGCGCTTGGCATCACCGGCCGGCTGTATCAGGTGGGGCGGGAGTTCATCCAGGTCAGCGAAGGTCCGGCCGAACCGGTCGGACGGCTGTATGTGAACATCGCCTTCGATAGCCGGCATGCCGAGGTGACCACGCGGCTCGACCGTTGGGGCGGCGGGCGGAACTATACCGGCTGGGCCCTGCACCAGGTACCGGATTGGGCCGCGCTGCGCCCGGCGGCGCCGCCACCCCTGGCCGACTTCATCGGCCCGCCCGCGCCGCTGCCGGCGCCGCCCCTTGCCAGCTTCGCAAGTGATCTGGAATACGGCGATCTGCGCCAACCCCCCATTCAGGCCCGCGCCCGAGAGAGCCTGATGCGGCTGATCGACTGCGCGGAGGGGGCGCTGGCGCGGGACGGCGCCATCGGGCGCCTGACGCTGGCGGACATCGCGCGTGAGGCCAAGCTCGCCTATCCCAGCGCCTATCGCTACGTGCCGAATCTGGACGCGCTGATCCGCATGGGGGTGCGCCGCTGGCAGGATGGGATGAACCAACGTTTCCTCGCCTTCATGCGCGACCGGGATTTTCCGGATGCGGCGGCGCTGGCGGAGGCGGCAGTGGACTTCACCATCGCCCGGGCGCTGATGCCGACGCCATGGGCAAGGCGCTGGTCTTCAAGGTGCTGTTGCGCCACTTTCATCAGGTGCGGCCTGAGGCCGCCCTGGCGATAGCCGAGCGGATTATCGGGGCGTTGCCGCCCGGCAGCGCCGGCCGGGCCATCGGGGCGCCGCGCCTGATGGCCGGGCTGCTGGCGAT
The DNA here is from genome assembly GCA_903896535.1 of uncultured Paracraurococcus sp. Classification (GTDB taxonomy): domain Bacteria; phylum Pseudomonadota; class Alphaproteobacteria; order Acetobacterales; family Acetobacteraceae; genus CAITYE01. The sequence goes on along the minus strand of CAITYE010000184.1, from coordinate 5,712 downwards.
GGGCACGGTGGTGCGCGCCATCTGCCTGGAGAATGCTGAGGATCTCCGCCGGCCGGCGACGCGGGCGCTGCTGCTGGGGGTGATGTTGGGCGCGCTGCGGGCACCAGGCGCCGCGGCGCCGGAGTGTTCGGCCCCAGCCTGACCCGTTGCGCCAGGGCAGCGCGGCGGCGGCAAGCGCCGGATTTGCTGGAAGATGAAGCCCAGAACCCAGGCGGCGGCCGGGTGCCGCCGCCGGCGGGGGACGAAAACTCATCCGAAGGCTGTCCTACCCGCTTGAGCGGGATGCCTTGGGGCGGAATCGCCGAAGGCGCTGAATCCCACGACCAAACATAGGATAGAGCGGGGTGCGAGCGCGGAAGCGGCCGCAGCCTGCGCCAGATAATCCTGAAGATCTCCTTCGCCAAGCGACGCGGGCGCTGCTGCCGGGCGCCGTGCAGGCGCCGGGTGCGGCCGGCTGAGGGGCGCGGCTGCGGCCCGATGCTGGGCGGCGGGACGCATTCCAAAAAACAAATGATTTAGAAGAATATAGCGCGCGCTCATCCTGGGAGTGTTTTATGAAACTGGCATGGTTGTGCAGGCGCCCTCCCGGACCTCTCCGGGGCGCATTGGCAACCTGGGCTGCGGCGTAATGATCCTCTTCTGCCAAGGGTTGAGCGGGTGGGGGTGCTGATCGTGTGGTCCACCTTTTTCGAGACTGGTGGCGCGGGGGACCGAGCCAACACGCCCGCGACCCACCAAAAGGAGACCATGACATGACCTACCAGACCTTCAGAACCGGCCTGCTCGCCACCGCCGCTGCTCTGGCGAGCCTTGGCCTTGCGCCCGCGCATGCAGGCACCATCAACTATGAGACGCGGTATTCGGCCGACGGCCCGTTGGCCACGGCCGCAGACTATAAATTGACGATCGACGCGCTGATGGCGGTCGCACCGACCACGGGTTATGGATCGGGGACCCCCGCAGTGTGGCAGTCTTTGAACAACCCCGACGCGACCGGTGGTACGGCACGCCAGGATCTCGCCGACCGGATCACGCTCTCTTTCGAGGTGGCCCCAGCTGACGCCGGTTCCTGGTCGTTCCGTTTCGGCGGCGATTATGGGCGCGGCGCCGCGGTGTTCATCGATGGCGTCGCCATGGTCCTCAATACAAATGCCGATGATTGGAACGGCGATTGGAACTCGGCGGCTGTTCTCAATGTGAACGGCCTCAGCCTCAGCGCCGGCACGCATAGCGTCGTCCTTTATGCGCTGGAGAATTGCTGCGACGGCCAGAAAGGCACGGGTCAGTTCCTCGCGCCGGCCGGCGCTTGGACCACCTTTCAGAGCACGGATGTCCCCGAACCCGCCTCCATGGCCCTGCTCGGCCTCGGCCTTGCCGGCCTCGGCTTGGCCCGGCGCACCCGTGCGGCGCGGCGGCAGGAAGTGGCAGCGCTGCTGGAAGACTGAACCGAGACCCCGGGCGGCGGCCGCGTGCCGCCGCCCAGAGGGTATTCCAAAAAAAGCCCAAAACATCTCATAAATATATGTTTTGGCAAGCACCGACCTTTGATATGACATTCTGTAAAAATTCAGCGTCGCTAGACTGGAAATGAGGCCAAGCCCGCCATGCCTCTCCCGCCCAACCCGCCCGCGAAGCCGCCGACCGCCGCCGCCGCCCCTTTGCCCGCTTGGCGGTGGCCGCTGATCCTCGGTCTGGCCTGCATCGCGCTGGCGTTGATCCTCGGCATCGCCGGGCCAGCGGGCGGCGGGGCCCGGCTGCCGGCCTGGGGCTTTGCCCTGGGCGGCGTGCTGCTGGTCTGGTTCAGCCTCGGCCGGCGGCACCGGGGCACCCAGACCCTCGCCTGGCGCAGCCGGGAGCGGAGCTGGAATTAGATTGGAATGCGTTCGCCTTCGCGCTCACGCACCCTGCCTTCGCCTGTGTCTGCTCGAGAGATTCAGCGTCTTCGGCGATGCCGCCGCAACGCGTCCCGGTTTAGAGCGCGATGCGTTGAGGCGGAATCGCCGAAGGCGCTGAATCGCGCGATCCAACACATGCTAGAGCGGGCTGCGTGAACGCATGTGAACGCAGCATGCTCTAGGCCCGCATCAAGGGCTGGGCAGCGGGCCTGGCTTGGCGAAGAGATAGCCCTGGCCGTAATCGGCGCCGAGTTCCAGCATGAGGGCGGCCTCCGCCTCGGTCTCGATCCGTTCCGCCACCACCTTGGCGCCGACCCCCCGGGCGAGTTCGACCATGGAGGCGATGATGGCGCGGTCCTTCGGGCTGCGCGCGGCATGTGCCACGTAAAGCCCATCGATCTTCACGTAATCTACGCGAAAGGCTCGCAGGTAGCGGAAGGCGGCGGCGCCGGCGCCGAAATCGTCGATGCAGAGCGGCACGCCGCGTTCGCGCAACGCCTCCACGGTCTTCACCGCTTCGGCCTCCTCCTCGATCTCCGCCGTCTCGGTGATCTCGATCAGCAGGCGGCGGGCGAGCATGGGTTCGGTATCGAGCAGGCCCAGCAGCCTCTCCCGGAACGCTGCGGATTGCATGGACAGCCCGGAAATATTGGCCGCCAGCCGCTTGCCCCCGGCCAGCCGGGCGGCGACGCAGACCGAACCCAGCACCGCCCAATCCAACTCCTCGGACAGCCCCACCGTCTCAGCGAAGGTGACGAAATCCTGCGGCTGGCGTAACGGAGCCTCGGTATCGGTCTCGGGCCGCACCAGGGCTTCCCAGTGGGCGGGCACGCGATCGTGCAAGCTGACGATGGGCTGGTAGGCCATGCGGAAGCGACGGTCGGCGATCGCGCGGCGCAGCGCCGTGGTGCGGTCGCAGGCCACGCGCACGAAGCCGGCGAGGCCATCGCCGAAGCCTTCGGTCTGCAGGGCCGCGGTCCCGCCGGCGGCGAAGCGGGTCAGCGCATAGCGCAGCGCCCGCGTCGCCTGGAACGGCGTCAGTGCCTGATTGTGCATGGCCATGGCCAGGGCGGCAGGGGTTGCGCTGACGCCGGCGGCTTCCGCCACTTCGGTCAGGCGGGCGCCGATCGCTTCGAGATCGGGCTGTTCGCTGGCGATGACGCCGAAGCGGCCATCCGCCAGTTCGCCGGCCACCGCATCGGGCGCGATGCTGGCGGCGAGCGCGGCGCGCAGCGCCTCGGCAAGGCTGGCATCGATGGTGACCGGCGAATTGCCGTCGCGGAGCTCGATCAGGGCGAGCTGGGTGGCCGAAGTGCCTTCGCGCGTGGTGGCTTCCACCATGTCGCGGAAGGCGCTGGGGGCCGCGACCTCCGGCGGCTGGGCGGGCATGGCGGCGATGGTGATGCAAAGCCGCTGCCGGTCGAGGGCGGGCACCCGCAGCGCGGCGAAGGACATGGAGGAACCAGCAGCATCGGCCAGCCGGAAGCTGGTCGGCGGCAGCCGGTCCCGCGCCTGTAGCGTGGCGAAGGCGAGATCGAAGCCCGCGCGATCCGAGAGAGCGACCAGTGCGCGCACGGGCCGGCCGACCCATTCATCCGGATCATGGCCAAAGCGGCTTTGCAACGCCCCGGCAGCGAAGAGGATATCGCCATCGGGGTCGACCTCGACCAGGATCTCCGCGGCGGCCAGGGCAAAGGTCAGGAACCGCTCACGGTCACTGACCCGGCGGGCTGCTGGCGCCTTCAGCCTTTGCTGCGTCCCCGCCATTGCCTCGCCGGCATCCCATCCCACAGCGGCCCAAACCGCGCCGCCTCCTCAGACCAAAATAGGGGCGGGGCGATGAAGGCGCGGTTAAGCCTTGCGGTTCAGCCGAAATCCTCAGCCAGCGCGGCGCGGACCGCTTCCGGCATCACCGCCATATGGCCGTAATGCGGATGCGACAGGCCGAGCACGACTTCCGCCCCCGGCGTGCGGAAGCGGGCGATCTGTTCCGGGGTGAAGCGGAAATGCACGAACTGCACGCTGCTCGCCTTGCCGTCGGCGGAGGTGCGGTCCTGGTCGGTCTCGGGGATGCCCGGGACCGTCTCTCCGAACACTTTAATGAAAGCGCTCTCCTCGATGCCACCGAGGTCGGAGAGGATACGCTTGCGGCGATCGGGGTCGTCGATCTCGATCATGAAGGTCGCGACCAGCTCATCGCCCTGCGGGATCAGCGGGTTATAAGCGGCCAGCTCGTCCGGGATCTGCTCCGGGCCGCCATTCTCGATCCAGCACATCTCCTGGACCTGGTGGCGCATCGTGTCGAAGCTCTCGAAATAGAAGGTGATGTGCGGCCCCACCTCCAGCCGGCGGGTGCGTTTCAGCGCGGCCATCCGGCGGCGCTGCTCGGGCCGCACGCGCGCATAATCGGCGCGCGGCAGGATGTCGGCGACGGTGACGGCGTGACGGTTCGGCATATCGAAAACCCTTTCTCTCTCAAAGCCCGTAGGCGCGGGCCAATAGCTGGATCGGATGGCCGACCAGCGCTGGCTGCGCCGCGGCCTCGCCCAGGGCAGCGGCGCCCTGGCGGATATGGATGCCCGCGAGCGGGCATTCGGAGGTGACGAAGCCGCCCGCCTGCTTGGCGACCTGGCGCGCGACCGGCCGGCCGACCTTCATCGCCACCTCGAAGTTCCCCTTCTTGTAGCCCCAGGCGCCGCCATGGCCCGAACAGCGCTCGATCACGTTGACGCGGGCACCGGGGATCAACCGCAGCAACTCGGCGCCCTTCTGGCCCATGTTCTGGGCCCGGGCATGGCAGGCGACATGCATTGACACTTCGGCATCCATCGGCGTCAGCCCCGGCGCCAGGCCTTCCTTGCGGGCGATTTGGACGACGTATTCGCTGAGGTCGAAGGTGGCCCCCGACAGCTTCTTCACCGCCGCATCAGCGGGCACGATCAGCGGCCATTCGAATTTCAGCATCAAGGCGCAGGACGGCACCAGCGCGATCACGTCATAGCCCGCGTCGATATAGGGGCCGAGCGCCGTCGCAACCTGCGCCGCTGCCTTGGCCACCGCCGCCAGGTCGCCCTGTTCCAGCAGCGGCATGCCGCAGCAGCCGGGATGCACCACCTCCGTCTCCACACCGTTCAGCGCCAGCACGGCACGGGCATCGAGGCCGATCTTCGGGTCGTTGTAGTTGCCGAAGCAGGTGGCGTAGAGCACGGCGCGGCGGCCGAACGCCGGGGCGTCCTTGTTCACCACGGGGCGGTCGGCATGGGCGGCCAGCGTCAGGCTGGTGCCGACGTATTGCGGCAGCTCCGCCTTGACATCGAGGCCGAGCCGGCTTTCCAGCAGCGGCCGGGTCGCGCCATTGCCAAGCTTGCCCGCCCAGTTGGCGATCGCCGGGGCGAGGGAGGCGAGCTTGCCGTTGCGGTCGGTCTGCGCCAGCTCGCGGTCCACGCGGGGGATGCCGTGCTTCTTCGCCGCCACCGCGCGGTGGCGCAGCATCAGATGCGGGAAGTCCAAGTTGAACTCGTGCGGCGGCACGTAGGGGCACTTGGTCAGGAAGCACATGTCGCAAAGCGTGCAGGCTTCGACGACCGGCTGGAAATCCTTGCTGTCCACGGTGTCCAACTCGCCCGAAGGGGCGGCGTCCACCAGGTCGAACAGCCGGGGGAAACTGTCGCACAGGTTGAAGCAGCGGCGGCAGCCGTGACAGATATCAAAGATGCGGCGGGTTTCCGCATCCAGCTTGGCTTCGTCGTAGAATTCCGGGTCCTGCCACGCAATCGGGTGGCGGGTCGGGGCTTCCAGGCTGCCTTCGCGCATCGTT
>CAITYE010000183.1 GCA_903896535.1 uncultured Paracraurococcus sp. | reverse complement strand
CCGCAACTGGCCGAGGCGAAGCCGCGCCCTGAGCCGCCGCCGCCAATCCCGCCCAAGGTGCCGGTGCCGCCGACCCCCGCCGCGCCACGCCCGGCGCCGCAGCCCAGCCCGCAGGCCGGCACCGGCCAGACGCCCCCGGTCAAGAAACCGGAAGCCAACAGCAGCAGCGTGCTGAACACGCTGGAGCGGCTGCAACAGACCAGCCGCAGCAGCGAGCCGCCGCGCGGCCCGCCCGCCAATGCGCCGGCCCGCACCGCGTCGGGCGGCGGTGCGCCAGGCGGGGCCGCACCGCTGACGAGTGGTGAGAAGGGGGCGCTCGCCAACCGCATCAGCGAATGCTGGGCGGTCGATGCCGGCGGCCAGGGCGTCGCGGGCATCGTGGTCTCGTTGCGCGTCGATGTTGATGCCGGCGGCACGGTCCGCAATGTCCGCCCCGATGGGGGCTACCCGTCCGATCCACGGGTGCGCGCCGTGTTTGATGCGGCACGCCGGGCGCTGCTCGATCCGCGTTGCAATCCGCTGCCGCTGTCGCGGGACCGGGTGGCGGCGCTGCGTGATACTGTTTTCCGTTTCAACCCGCGCGAGTTCGGCCTGCGATGAGGCCGCGCGCGCTGCCCGCCGAGGGAGGCCCTGCATGAAACCCAGCGATGCCATGGCCGCAGTCCTGAGCCGCCGCGCCGCGCTTTTTGGTGGGGCGGCTTGGCCGCTGCTGACCGGCGCTGACGCTTTCGCCCAGAGCTCAGTGGTCGATATCACCCGCGCGCGGACGGACCCGATCCCGATCGCCATCCCCGATTTCGCCGGTGGGCCGCGCGGGCGCGACATCGCCATGGTGGTGGTGAACAATCTGCGCAACTCCGGGCTGTTCCGCCCGGTCAGCAATGCTGCCTTCATCCAGTCGGCCGAGAGCGCCGCCGCCGTACCGCGTTTCCAGGATTGGCGGGTGATCGGCGCGCAGGCGCTGGTGACCGGGCGGGTGGAGGCCGGGGATCGGGTGCGGGTGGAGTTCCGGCTGTGGGACGTGCTGCCGGAACAGCAGATTCAGGGCACCGCTTTCACCGCGCCGGCAGCCAATTGGCGGCGCATCGCGCATCTGATCTCGGATGTGATCTACGAACGCCTGCTGGGGGAGAAGGGCTATTTCGACACCCGCGTCGCCTATGTGGCGGAGACGGGGCCGCGGGACCGGCGCGTGCGGCGGCTCGCCATCATGGACCAGGACGGGGAGAATAGCCGCTACCTGACCGATGGCGGTGCCGCGGTGGCGACGCCGCGCTTTCACCCGAATGCGCAGCAGCTCGCCTTCATGTCCTATGGTCAGGGGGAGCAGCCGAAGGTGGTGCTGCTCAACCTCGACAGCGGCCGGACGGAGCCTTTGGGGAATTTCCCGGGCATGACCCTCTCGCCCCGCTTCTCCCCGGACGGGCGGAACGTCGTGCTCTCGGCCACGCGCGGCAATGATGCGAACATCTATGCCGTCGATCTCGGCTCCCGCCGGGAACGCCAGCTCACCTCGGGTGGCGGGCTCGACGTCTCACCCTGCTATTCGCCGGATGGCGCGCAGATCGTCTTCAACTCGGATCGCGGGGGCGACCAGCAGCTTTACGTCATGGGCGCCGATGGCGGCGGCGCGCGGCGCATCTCCTTCGGCCGCGGCCGCTACGCGACGCCGGTCTGGTCGCCGCGCGGTGATCTCATCGCCTTCACCCGCATGGCCGGCGGACAATTCGCGATCGGCGTCATGCGCCCCGATGGTGGGGGGGAGCGTATCCTCTCGGAAGGCTGGGGCATGGAAGGCCCGACCTTCGCGCCGAACGGGCGGGTGATGATGTTCTTCCGCGAAACCCCGGCGCGGGATTCGCGGGGCGGCGGCTATTCCGCGCGCATCTCCTCGATCGACGTCGCCGGCTTTAACGAACGGCAGATCATCACCCCGACCGATGCCTCCGACCCCGCCTGGTCGCCGCTGCTTTCCTGACCGGTGCTGGCTTTGCTTGACCCTTCCCGGGGGCCCCGGCTAACGCCGGGCGCAATGAAAACGGCGGCGCCGGGCCGCCCTGCAACAAGGATGGCGAGACCATGAACCTGAAGCTTCTGGGCGCGGTCGCCGCGCTGGCGCTGATGGTCGGCTGTGCCGACAAGACCGCGCAGAACCAGGCGCAGACCGGGGCCGGCGGCGCCGGCGCTGGAACCGGTGCGGGCTCGGGCAGCGGCTATGCGCCGGGCAGCCAGCAGGACCTCGCCGCCACCGCCGGCGACCGGGTCTTCTTCGACACGGACAGCAGCGTGGTCCGGGAGGATGGTCGCTCGACCCTGCAGAAGCAGGCGCAGTGGATGTCGCAGAACGCCAATGTCCGCGTCCGGATCGAGGGCAACGCGGATGAGCGCGGCACGCGCGAATACAACTACGCGCTCGGCCAGCGCCGGGCGAATGCGGCGCGCGATCAGCTTGTTGCCAATGGCGTCTCCGGCGCGCGCGTCTCGGTCATTTCCTACGGCAAGGACCGCCCCGCCTCGCTCGGCTCAACCGACGATGCCTGGGCGCAGAACCGCAGCGCCGTGACCGCGGTGCGCTGAGCGGCCGATGCGCGCGCTCCTCGCCCTCGCTCTCGCGCTCCTGTTGGCGGCGCCCGCCGCCGCGCAGGTGGAAACGCGGGAGGGCATCTACCTGCAGAACCAGATCCTGCAGCTGCGTCAGGCGCTGGAGGTGCAGCGCGGCGGCATGCCCGCCCCGGCCCGCGGCGCGGCCGGCGGTGGGGAGCTGGTCGGTGCGTTGCTGGAGCGGGTGAACCGGCTGGAGGAGGAGTTGCGCGGCATGCGCGGCCGGCTCGACGAGCTCGACTACCGCAACCGCGCGCTCGGTCAGCAGCTGGAAAAGCTGCAGGGCGATCTCGATTACCGCATGCAGCAGCTGGAAGGCGGCGGGCGCGGGCCGCGCGCGGCGCCGGATCGCTCCGGCGCCGTTGAGCCTTCGCCCGCCGCGCCGCCGATGGCCGCCGCCCCGGCCCGCACGCCCGAACGCCTCCTGGCCGAGGGGCAGGCGGCTTTGGCGCGGCGGGACTTCGAAAGCGCCGAGTCGACGGCGCGCGAAGTCCTCGGCGCCCGTGGCACCGCGCGGGCCTATGACGCGCGTTTCCTGCTGGCCGATGCGCTGGCCGGCCAGCGGGACTGGCAGCAGGCCGCCGTCTCCTATGGTGAGGCCTTCAAGGCCAGCCCGAAGGGCACCCGCGCGCCAGAAGCGCTGATCGGCTTCGGCACGGCGCTGAACAATATAGGCCAGAAGAAGGACGCCTGCGACGCCTTCGCCTTGGCCGGCCAACAATTCCCAAGCCTCAAGGGCGCGCTCAAGGACCGCCTCGATGCCGGCCGCCAGCGCGCCGGCTGCCGCTGACCGCACCCCGCTGACGGCGGCTGAATTTGCCGCCGTGATGCGGCCGCTGGGCCCCTTTGGCGCGGCACCGCGGCTGGCCGCCGGCGTCTCCGGCGGGCCGGATAGCTTGGCGCTGGCCCTGCTCGCTGCCGACTGGACAAGGACGCGCGGCGGCGACCTGCTGGCGCTGGTGGTCGATCATGGACTGCGGCCGGAAAGCCCCGCCGAGGCGCGGGGCGTCGCCCGGCTGCTGGCCGGGCAAGGGATCGCCAGCCGGATTCTCTCGCTCGGCCTGCCGGGTGGCCCCGCCTTGCAGGCCCGGGCCCGCGCGGGCCGGCGGGCGGCCTTGCTTGCCGCCTGCGCCGAGGCCGGGCGGCCCTGGCTGCTGCTGGGGCATCAGCGCGGCGATCAGGCGGAGACGCTGCTGCTGCGCGCCGAGCGGGGCAGCGGCCTCGATGGACTCGCCGGCATGGCCATGGCCAGCCCGGCGGCGGAGGCGCTGGTGCTGCGCCCGCTGCTCGGCACCCCGGCCGCGCGGCTGGCCGCGACGGTTGCCGCCGCCGGGCTTCAGGCGCTGGCCGATCCCAGCAATCGCGATCGTCGCTTCGCGCGCACCGGGCTGCGCGCCGTCTTGGCGGCGGTGCCTGGGGTGGAAGCGACCCTGGCCGGGGCCGCGGGCAGCTTCGCCCGGCACCGGGCGCGTGGGGAGGCGGCGCTGGCTGCGCGGCTCTCGGCCTGTGCACGGGTCTTTCCCGAAGGCTGGGCGCTGCTCGATCCAGCGGCGCTGGGCGAGGATGGGCTCGCCGACCTGGCGCTCGGCGCGGTGCTGCGGGCGGTGGGGGGTGGGCCTTACCCGCTGCCAGGCGCGGCGGTGGCGGCGCTGCGGCGGCGCGGGCAGGGGACGCTGGGCGGCGCCTGGCTGCGTCCGGGACGGGGCGGCTGGCAGGTATTGCGGGCGCCGGGCCCCTTCGGCGCACCGGTCCCAGCGCGGCGGGGCGCGGTGTGGGATGGTCGCTTCCGGCTGGATGGTGAAGCCGATCCGGATTGCGTGATCGCCGCGCTCGGCCCGGCGGCGCGGGATTTGCCGGCACACGATCTGCCGGCGGCAGTGCGCGCGGCCCTGCCTGGGCTGTGGCGCAAGGGAATGCTGGTCGCGGCGCCTTTCCTCGACTATCCTGCCCCAAAGGACGTTGCGCGCCGCGTGCTGGTCTTCCAGGCAACGGGGCTGGCCGGGCTTGCGGGCAGGCCGGATTGACCGGGTAGTGATCTTGTCGCGGTAGGCATTACCAGGGAGCGGTCGGCTCCCTATCTACGAAGCCTCGGCGGTGGTCCGCACGGGGATGGGAGCGGGATAGGAACGGTGAACAATTTCGGTCGAAATCTGGCACTCTGGGTCATCGTCGCCCTGCTGCTGGTTGCTCTGTTCAATCTGTTCCAGCCGAGCGGCACGGGCCAGCGCGGCGCGCAGCAGGTTGCGTATTCGGACTTCCTGAACGAGGTCAATGCCGGCCATGTCCGGGACGTGACCATCCAGGGTCGCACCGTCTCCGGCCAGATGGCCGATGGCCGGGCCTTCCAGACCTACACGCCTGAGGATCCGGCCCTGGTCAGCAAGCTGACCGATAAGGGCATCCGAGTCGTCGCGCGGCCGGAGGAGGCGGAGGTCAATCCGCTGTTCCATTACCTGCTGTCCTGGTTCCCGATGCTGCTGCTGATCGGCGTCTGGGTCTTCTTCATGCGCCAGATGCAGGGCGGCGGCGGCCGGGCCATGGGCTTCGGCAAAAGCCGCGCCAAGCTGCTGACCGAAAAGCAGGGCCGCATCACCTTCGAGGATGTCGCGGGCATCGACGAAGCCAAAAGCGAGCTTGAGGAAATCGTGGAGTTCCTGCGCGACCCGCAGAAGTTCCAGCGCCTCGGCGGCAAGATCCCGAAGGGCGTGCTGCTGGTCGGCCCGCCCGGCACCGGCAAGACGCTGCTCGCCCGCGCCATCGCCGGTGAGGCGAACGTGCCCTTCTTCACCATCTCCGGCTCCGACTTTGTCGAGATGTTCGTGGGCGTCGGCGCCTCGCGCGTGCGCGATATGTTCGAGCAGGGCAAGAAGAATGCCCCCTGCATCATCTTCATCGATGAAATCGACGCGGTCGGCCGGCATCGTGGTGCGGGCCTCGGCGGTGGCAATGACGAGCGCGAGCAGACGCTGAACCAGATGCTCGTCGAGATGGACGGCTTCGAGAGCAATGAAGGCGTCATCCTGATTGCCGCCACCAACCGCCCGGACGTGCTGGACCCTGCGCTGCTGCGCCCGGGCCGGTTTGACCGCCAGGTGGTGGTGCCGAACCCGGATGTGGTCGGGCGGGAGAAGATCCTGCGTGTCCATATGCGCAAGGTGCCGCTGGCCTCTGATGTCGACCCCAAAGTGATTGCCCGTGGCACGCCCGGCTTCTCGGGCGCCGACCTTGCCAACCTGGTGAACGAGGGCGCGCTGCTCGCCGCCCGCACCGGCCGGCGCACCGTCGGCATGGCGGAGCTGGAAGCGGCCAAGGACAAGGTGCTGATGGGCGCCGAGCGCCGCAGCCTGGTGATGTCCGAAGATGAGAAGCGGATGACCGCCTATCATGAGGCCGGCCATGCGCTCTGCGCCATCCACCTGCCGGAATGCGATCCCGTCCATAAGGCGACGATCATCCCGCGCGGCCGGGCGCTTGGCCTGGTGATGTCGCTGCCGGAAGGCGATCGCTATTCGAAGCACAAGTCGAAGCTGCTGTCCGAACTCGCCATGGCGATGGGCGGGCGGGTTGCGGAGGAGCTGATCTTCGGGGCGGACAAGGTCTCGAACGGCGCCTCGGGCGATATCAAGATGGCGACCGACCAGACCCGCCGCATGGTCACCGAATGGGGCATGAGCGAAAAGCTGGGCATGATCGCCTATGGCGAGAACAGCCAGGAAGTGTTCCTCGGCCATTCGGTCACCCAGTCGAAGCACCTCTCGGAAGCGACGGCGCAGCAGATCGACAGCGAGATCCGCCGCATCATCGATGAGGCGTATAACCGGGCGAAGCACCTGCTCTCGGAACACATCGACGAGCTGCATCTGCTGGCCAAGGGCCTGCTGGAGCACGAGACGGTCTCTGGCGATGAAATCCGCCAGATCATTCGCGGCGAGCCGCTCGTGCGCGCCCGCCCGGATGAGCCGGTCTCCCAAGGCCGTGGCAGCGTGCCCAGCAGTGGCCGGCCGGCATCCCGGCCGCCGGGCGGGCTGAACCCCGGCCCCGCCGCCGCCACCTGAGTTGCGGCTGGTCGAGCCGCTCGGCCTGATCGCCGGGCCGGCCGCCGCCGCACTCGGCGCCGCCGGGCTGGCGCGGGAAGTGGCGAGAGGGCTTTTCGCCACCGCCTTCCGTGACGTTGAGCGCGGCGTTGCCGGCCCGCCGCGCCCCATCGCCCAACTGCCGCCGGGGGCCATGCCCCCGGCGCCCCCTGCCTTCGGCGGCCTTATACCGCGCGCCGGGACCGGGCCGCTGGTCATGGGCATCGTCAATGTGACGCCCGATAGTTTTTCGGGCGACGGCGTCCCGGTCCGCGCCGCCATCGCCCAGGCCGAGGCGCAGATCGTCGCCGGGGCGGACATCATCGATATCGGCGGCGAGAGCACCCGTCCCGGTGCCGCGCCGGTGTCACCGACCGAGGAACAGGCCCGCATCCTGCCGGTGATCCGCGCCGTGGCCGGGCAGCAGGCGGTGATATCGGTCGATACCCGCCATGCATCGACCATGGCGGCGGCGCTGCAAGCCGGGGCCCGCATCGTCAACGACGTCACCGCGCTGCGCCACGACCCCGCCGCCCTGCCGCTGATCCGCGCCGCTGGCTGCCCGGTGATTCTCATGCACATGCCAGGCACCGCGCCGCGCGAGATGATGGCACTGGCGCAGTATGACGACGTGGCGCTGGAAGTGGCGGCGCATCTGGTGGACCGCCTTGCCGTGCTCGGCCTGCCGGCCGGGCGAGTCGCCATCGATCCCGGGATCGGCTTCGGCAAGACCGGGGACCACAATCTGGCGCTTCTCGCGCGTCTGCCGCTGCTCGCCGCGCTCGGGGCGCCGCTGCTGGTTGGACTGTCGCGCAAGCGCTTCCTCGGCACGCTGAGCGGGGTGGAGGCGGCCGGCGAAAGGCTGGCGCCCAGCCTCGCCGGCGCGCTGTTCGCGGCCAGCCGTGGGGCAGCGATCCTGCGGGTCCATGATGTTTCTGAAACAGTTCAGGCGCTGGCCGTCTGGCGCGCTGCCGTCGCCGGGGCGATGGACCCGGCGGCCCCCGTTCGCTAATCCGCACAACCCGATATTGCGAGACCCCGCATGAGCAACGCCCGCCGCCTGTTCGGCACCGATGGCATCCGCGGCACGGCCAATAAAGCGCCCATGGATGCGGCCACCGCGCTCCGGCTCGGCCAGGCGGCTGGGGCGTATTTCAACCGGGGCTCGCATCGCCATCGGGTGGTGATCGGCAAGGATACCCGCATCTCCGGTTATCTGCTGGAGCCGGCGCTGGTCGCCGGCTTCATCGGCACGGGCATGGATGTGATCCTGGTCGGCCCGCTACCGACGCCGGCCATCGCGCTGCTGACGCGCAGCCTGCGCGCGGATCTCGGCGTTATGCTCAGCGCCAGCCATAACCAGTACCAGGATAATGGCATCAAGCTGTTCGGCCCTGACGGGCTCAAGCTCTCCGATTCCCAGGAGACGGATATCGAGGCGCTGATGGCCGGCGATGCCGCGGCGGCGCTGGTCCGCCCGCGCGATCTCGGCCGCGCCAGCCGCCTCGGCGATGCCGCCGGCCGCTATATCGAGGCCGCGAAGCAGAGCTTCCCGCGCGGACAGACGCTGGAAAAGCTGCGCATCGTCGTCGATTGTGCGCATGGCGCCGCCTATCGCGTGGCGCCCACCGTGCTGTTCGAACTGGGCGCTGAGGTGGTTTCGCTGGGCGTTGAGCCGGATGGGTTCAACATCAACCAGGGCGTTGGCTCCACCGCGCCGCAGTTGCTGGCGGCCACGGTG
>CAITYE010000182.1 GCA_903896535.1 uncultured Paracraurococcus sp. | reverse complement strand
CTCGCTCATGCGCTAATCAGCGCCCAGAAAGCCTATCTCTGCCACCGCGACTGCGACGATGCGCAGGCTGAGGCGCTGCTCGGCGTAGCCTTTCAGGACGATATCGTGCTTGAGGGACTGCCCGGTTATGGCTTCCTACTGATCCATCGGATCCAGTTGCTGCACAACGTGATGCGCATCCATTGGACGGGCGGCCGGCTGCAGCCGGCGCTGCGTCTAGGTCACGCTCTGCTGGCCTACCTCGAAAGGCCGGCGCCGGAACTCCTCTCATTTCTCCCCAATCCCTGGAGCAGCGACTGGACCAGCTTTGGCCGTGACATTCCGTTGCCGCTCATCACATCCCTGCATAATCAAATCTCAAATGACATGGTGAGGTTATCTACATCTGCTGAGGCCAGGTTAATCGCCGCTGCCCTGAGCATGGTTCCGACTGATACACCGAGCCAAGTCACGCGCTGGGTCATTCTCACCCATGCCCGCTTGTGCGGGGACTCGGCGACCATGCTGGCTTCCGCTGCTCATTTGCTTCGGCAGGGTCCGCGGCCGAGCCGCCCCCTTTGGCATGCCGCCGCGGCCGAGACGCAAAATTGGCTCGCTGCGGAAATCGACCGGATGTCATGCTGACGGGCATAGTGGCAGCCATCAGGGAGTCCCCTTGCCGGTCCTGTCAGTTTCCGCGCGAAGCGACCCGTTTGGCCGACCGGAGCAGGACGGTTAGGCATCGAGACCAACGGAGCGGGACACTCGGGAAGGCACGGTCAAGTGGTGCCCTGCGAGGTGCGGCGCGGTATCGGATTTCTCAAACTTCGTTGGCAGCTATCCGCAGCGGCAGATGGTCGAGGTAGGCCTGCTCCGGCGTCCGCGCGCCCAGACTCGATTGCGGCCAGCGGGAATCGTAGGAAGCAAGATAACGGCCGAGCGAGGCGCGCGCCTCGCTCATGCTCTCATAGGCCCGCAGGTAGCGCGACCGCTACGACCTTTGCCGGCTGGCGCTCGATGAGCCGGGCCAGCCAACTGCCGGCCTTCCGCGGCCGCTTGCTGCGGATCACAGTGATCGCGCCGATGAACAGCAGGCGTCGCAGGTAGCTGTTCCGCGCCTTGGAGACCCCGCCCTGCCCGGCCTTGCCGCCGCTGCCGTTCTGCCGGGGTGTGAGCCCAAGGCTGTAGAGAGGTGCTGGCCGGAGGTGAAGTTCGCGGCCGTCGCCATGGCAATAAGTCTGGAAAATTGCGGCTTCGCCCTGCTTATCGTGCCGGGATTCCTGCTCTCGCTGATGGCTGCCTGGATCACCCCAGCGCTCATATGGCTGTCGAGAGGCTCCCTAGGGGATCCTGACCTTCGGCTTTGTCTGGAGGACGGCGATATGCTGTTGGGGAATGGCGTGCGGCGGGTGTGGCGCGAGGCCTAGTTTTGCGGCGATGGCTGGCCGGGCTGCTCCGGGGGCTGCTGTTCGGGCCGGATGGGCGGGTCGGTTCGCCGAGCCACAGAAAACGCGCCTATGCTGCATACTGCAAGAATTGCGCGGGACCTTACTGACATGACGACGACACTCGGCTTCCTGGGCCTCGGCCAGATGGGTGCGGCGATCGCCGAGCGGCTGCAAGCCGCCGGGCACCCGCTGCAGATTTTCGACCCGAGCCAGACCGCTGTGGCGCCCTTCGTCGCGCGCGGCGCGGTCAGGCACGCGTCGGCAACGGCCGTCGCAAATGCCGCTCAAATCGTCTTCGCCTGCCTGCCGAACGGCCAGGTCAGCGAGGCCGTGTCGCATGATGTTGCTGCTGGCCATGCCGTGAAGACCTATGTCGAGATGTCGACGATCGGGAGCTCAGCTCTCGAGAAGGTTCACCAGACCGTCGCTGCACGGGGTATTGCCTTTGCTGATTGCCCGATCAGCGGTGGCCCCAAGGGCGCGCGCTCGGGCACGTTGACGATGCTCTGCGCCGCCCCGCCGGAGGTCCGCGCCATCGTGCGCCCTTATCTCGAACGGGTCGGGCGCACCATCTTCGAGATCGGCGATCGGCCCGGTCAGGCCCAGCTGATGAAGCTGGTGAACAACCTAGTGAACGCGGCCAATATGGCGACGGCATTCGAGGCCTTGGTGCTTGGTGCGAAGGGCGGCCTCGATCCAGACCAGATGGTCGCTATACTCAATGTCTCAACTGGCCAGAACAGCGCCACCCTGACGAAGGTACCGAAGTCGGTGCTGCCTGGCAGCTTCGACTATGGCGCCAGCCTGACGACGATGCTGAAGGACGTCGACCTCGGCCTCGCTGAAGCCACGGCGCTGGCGGTGCCGATGCTGGTGCATCAGCAGGTAGCGACCCTGTGGCGCCTTGCCGAGCAGCAGGGCCTTGGGCCGCAGGACTTCACCGCCTTGATCAAGATGATGGAAGGCTGGGCGGGTGCCGAAGTCCGCAGCCGTACCGCCGGGCCGGACTGATACCAAGCCTGGGAAGGGTGCACTCTTGGGGTTGGGCCCAGGCGGCTATGACGTCGACGTCTGCCAGTTAGATCAAAATTTAGTTGAGTTAACTCGTCGATACTGAAACAGAGTCGTCCTAGCCTATGGCTCGACGGGGCGACTCAAGCAGGAAGCATCGCGCGGGACATGGATAAGATCATTCAAGCGTTGCGAGCTTCCCTCGGGCCTAGTCCATTGCTCAGCCTCTGCGTCGTGGTGATGACCGTCCTCGCCGTCCTCGCCGCGTTCAAGGTTACCCCCTCGCTATCGCCCGGAGTCGGCGCCAGCGTGTTGGGCCTGCTGGTGGCTTCGGTCGCACTTTATTGGACGTGGCGCGTGGCCAAGCTCTGGCGGCGGGTAATCAGCGGTGCCGATGGGACCTTCCAGCTGCGCTCTCGCACGAGGCTTCGCATTGTCGACGGCGCTCCCGAGGGAATTCCAGCGCTCGACGAGCTCGACAGACTGACTGGCTTGGGGGCAGTCAAGGCCGAGATCAGAACATTGATCCAACGCCTGCAAATCGAAGCTGCACGGCGCGAGGCTGGTACGACGACTACCCCGATCTCGTTGCACATGGTCTTCGCCGGGCCGCCGGGCACGGGCAAGACGGAAGTCGCGCGCCTCTACAGCGCCATCCTGCGCGATCTGGGCGTCCTGGAGAAAGGACACCTCGTCGAGACAGACCGCGCTGGGCTGGTCGCCGGCTATGTCGGACAGACGGCGCTTAAGACGAAGGAGAAGATCGCCGAGGCGATGGACGGCGTCTTGTTCATTGACGAGGCCTACACGCTGACCGAGCACAGCGACTTTGGCAAAGAGGCCGTGGACACCTTGCTGAAGGAGATGGAGGACAAGCGGGACCGCCTAGTCGTCATTGTGGCCGGGTATCCGGACCCAATGCGAAAATTCCTGGCGAGCAATCCCGGCCTGCCCTCGCGCTTCACCAAGACGCTGCAATTCGATAGCCACACGGCTGCCGACCTGGTCGCGATCACCCGCACGATCGCCCGCCGCGATGGCTTTCGCCTCTCCCCCGGTGCCGACCCGGTCCTGTTGAACTACTTCGAGCGGGCCCGCACGTCGTCGAACTTCGCCAACGCCAGGACGGCTCGAACAGTCGTGGAACGGTTCCGCGAGGCACAGGCGACGCGCATCGCCCCGCTGCTCAAGACCCCCGGCATCGATCTGAACGAGCTGACGTTGGCCGACGTCCAGGCGGCAGTCGGCACAAAGGTCGCCGCGTCCGCTAGCGCGCTGGACGAGCTGGGTCGCATGATCGGCTTGCAGGCGGTCAAATCCGAGATCGGCAAGCTGGTGTCCCGGCTGCAGGTGGAAGCGGCCCGGCGCGAACAGGGCCTGCCGGTTGCGCCGATTTCCTTGCACATGGTCTTCGCTGGCCCCCCTGGCACCGGCAAGACGGTCGTGGCGCGCCTCTATGGCGAGATCCTGCGCGACCTCGGCGTGCTGGAGAAAGGGCACCTCGTCGAGACGGACAGGGCGGGCTTGGTCGCTGGCTATGTCGGGCAGACGGCGTTGAAGACCAGGGAGAGGGTCGCCGAGGCGATGGACGGGGTCCTCTTTATAGACGAGGCCTACACCTTGACCGGCCAAGGCAATGAGGCTGTCGACTTCGGCCGGGAGGCCGTCGAGACCTTGCTCAAGGAGATGGAGGATAAGCGGGACCGGCTGGTCGTCATCGTCGCCGGCTACCCAGACCAGATGGGTCGGTTGTTGGCGAGCAACCCCGGCCTGGCATCCCGCTTCACCAAGACGATCCCGTTCATAAGCTACGAGGCGGCCGAGTTGGTTGCGATCACTCGGACGACGGCGCTGCGTGACGGTCTGCACGTTTCCCCGGACGCCGACCCGGTCCTGCAGACCTTCTTTGAGCAGGCCCGCGCAACGTCAAGCTTCGCCAACGCGCGGACGGCGCGAACAGTGCTGGAGCGGGCGCGAGAGGCACAGGCCGCGCGGATCGCACCCCTGATCGGGACCGCCCAGCTGAACCTCGACGAGCTGACCCTGCAGGACATTCAAACGGCGACCGCCGGGCGCGACAGTGGCTTGGCGTGAAAGGCGGTTTTCACGGGGACAGGCTGCTTTGTGACGGAAGACGAGCACGTCTTCACGAACGCTCACGTCGTCGAGGGCTGCGACGAACCGAAGGTGATTTGGGAAGCGGCGGCGGCGGCGGCGGCGGCGCGTGCGCGACGCATCTCGGTGCTGATCAGTTGGGAAGGGTGATGCCTCAGCGTCCGCCAGCGGTGCCCAACTGGATCGGCCTGATCAACTCGTCGACGGCAGCGGGGCTGAAGGCGGCCTGCCCTGGGCGACGGACCATCAGGGTCAGGGTCCCTGGTCCCACCGCACGGTCGCCCCGCCAGCATCCTGCGGCGGCCCGGAGCCCCAATAGGCCTTTCTGCAGGGTGAATGTGGTGGGGGGATAGTTCACGGCCCCCTGGCTTTCTATGTTCAGCGTGACGTTGCGGAGCATGGTGTGACGGGGCGTCACGAGCCGCACCAAGCAATCGGCCGACTGGGCGCCCTGCCAGACGAGACGCGCCGAGAACGCGTACAGGCCTGGCGTTTGGACGACAAAGAATGTCTGGGCCGTGCCGACAAACAGACCGCCCGAAGGACCGGCGTCCAGGACGCGCGCTAGCGGGAAGGTCGGGCCGTCGATGGTGAAGCTCGCCAGCCGTGACGACGACACGTTGGCATCCTTGGTCGCATCCAGGGTCATCAGCCTGATCTCGCCAGTCCATCCCGGCTGGAACCCGATGAAACGGCCGCCTGCATCCGTTTGCGGTAAGGCGGCAGTCGGCGCCTCCGTGTAGGGCTGTTCACCGTGGGGGACGGGGCGGGTCCAGTTCGCCCACGGGGCTTTGCTGGCCCGCACGGCCGTATCGTCGGGAAGCCGATGCCATCCAGCCAAGGCCAGCGCCGCTAAGGCGCAGCCGATCAGAGGCGGTGGCCCTAGCACCGCAGCCCATCGATACGCTTGGTCGCGCTGCCACAGCGTGCGATGGATGAACCCAAGCTTGGCGATGAAACGTCTCATGCGTTGTGCCAAGCCGCCGAGATAGGTCCGGGCATCACCAATCGACCGACTAGGTGTTGTTGCCCGGGCAGCTGGCGTCCGGCGTCCACGTCACCTGCCGCGCCTGCGCGCCGCCCTGTGCCGGAACGCGCCAGGGAGGCGTTAGCGCGACGATCGCATCGGATGTCGTGACCATGACTGAAATGGTCCCGCGGCCGCTCGTATAGGGTGCGGGAAACGGCAAGGCTATGCGAACCGGGGCCTCGGCCAGCTCAAAGACGGGAGACAAGTAGTTGCCGGATTGCAGCCTGAGCCGCCCGGCAGGCTGGCCGCGGTCGCGCATCACGACCACCCAAGCGAGGCGGGCGTTGCACGCCTTCGGGTCCTTGAATCGCTCCAGTTGCGTGGGGTTTCCATCGACGGTCGCAAGAGCCCCCTGCATATCCTCCGGCGCCACCTCCGCCATGCTGACGACATCTGTCGCAGCCGCCGCACTTTGGCTGGCCTCTGCCCAATATCCGAAACCCAGCGCTGCGAGTCCTGCCACCAAAACCGCCATCCCCATCCCCGGAACTGCCTTCGTAGAGCTTCTTGCGCCCGCTGGCGTTTCACGGGTCTGCACATTGTCTGGCATTCAGGTTCTCGCCTTCGTCAAAGGTGGCGGGATCGCGAGGCGAAGATTGGCGCAGTCTCGCAAAGACCACAACGGCGCAACTGTCACAAACGCCGTTGATCGCCTCCCCCTGACTGGGATCAACCAGAGATGAGCGCACCCCTGGCGGAGGCGATCGGCGCCTACGCGCTGTCCCACGGCATCATCTGGACCGACGACACGCCGATCGCCGTGCTGGCACCAGGTCGTGGCCGAACGCGCCAGGGCCGGGTCTGGGTCTACGCCTTCGATCCCAGGCCCTGGCAGGGAACAGGCGCGCCCGCGGCGTTCTACCAGTACTCGCCTGACCGCAAGGGTGAGCGACCACGCGACCATCTCGCAGGTTACGAGGGCTGGATGCACGCCGACGGCTACACCGGCTACGATGCGCTGACGCAGCCACGCGGCAACAGGCCGCCGCAAATCACGCACGTCGCCTGCATGGCGCATGCCCGGCGCAAATTGTTCGAGGTGTTCGAATCGACCAAGTCCCCGATCGCTGAGCAGGCCTTGCGCCAGATCGCCGCACTCTATGCCATCGAGGCCGAGATCAGCGGCCAGCCCGCCGAGCAGCGGCTGGCCGCGCGTCAGGCTCGCAGCAAGCCGCTGATCGATGAGCTGCACGAATGGCTGCTGACGCAGCGGCGCCGCCTGTCGGGCAAATCCACCCTCGGCAAGGCGATGCAGTACGCGCTCAATCGGTGGGACGCGCTTGCGCGCTATCTCGAGGATGGCAGGCTCTCGATCGACAACAACCTGGCCGAGCGGCAGCTGAGAGGGATCGCCCTGACGAGGAAGAACTTTCTGTTCCTCGGCTCCGACACCGGCGGCGAACGCGCGGCGATCATCTACACCGT
>CAITYE010000181.1 GCA_903896535.1 uncultured Paracraurococcus sp. | reverse complement strand
CTGGCCAGCGCCAGATCAGCCGCGCTGATGCCGACCGCGCCAGCCGCCCTTTGCCGCAGCACCGCAACCCGCGCCGCCCGGGCACGGGCGGGGTGGCGGTCCGGGCGCGTCGCTTCCGGCCGGCGAGCCAAGGCCAGCAGCAGCGCCGCCTCCGCGACATCCAGCCGGGCGGCGGGGCGGCCGAACCAGGCCAGCGCCCCCGCCCGCACGCCTTCGAGATTGCCGCCCATCGGCGCCAGCGTCAGCCAGATGCCGAGGATTTCGTCCTTGCTGTACCGCGCTTCCAACTGCATGGCGCGGAGGATTTCGATCGCCTTGCTGCGCAGGGTCCGCGGCCGCGGCTCCAGCAGCCTTGCCGCCTGCATGGTCAGGGTGGACCCGCCCGAGACGACGCGCCCGGCCCGCAGCCATTGCCCGGCGGCCCGCGCCAGGGCCAGTGGATCTACGCCGGGGTGCTGGCGGAAGCGGCGATCCTCGGCGGCGATCAACAGATCGACCAGATGCGGCGGCACCTCGGCGATGCTGGCCGGCAGGCGCCAACGCCCGTCGCCCGCCGGCAGCACCGCGAGCGGTCGCCCGCCGCGATCCAGCACCTCCGTCGAGACGGCGTGCAGCCGCGCCAGATCGGGCGGCGCCGCGCGGTCGAGGACCATGACCCCGCCCGCCAGCACCAGGAGAAGAGGCGCGAGCCAGCGCATGCGCGAAGACTAGCCCAGGACGGGCCGAAAAGGATCGCCCGTCGCCAGCTTATTCGGGCGCCGCATTGCCCCGCAGCGCCGCGCGCAGATCGGCGGCCGAGGTGACCCAGCCGAAGAAGCGTTCGATGTTGAACTCGGTGGCGGCCTGCTGGCCGGGCCCGGCGGCCAGGGTGGCGTCGCTGACCAGCAGCGGGAAATACTCGCGGTGATAGGCATCGCGCAGCGTGCTCTCCACGCAGACATTGGTGGCGACGCCGGCGAAGAGCAGCGTGCGGATCCGCCGCGCCTGCAATTGCTGCTCCAGCGCCGTGCCCGCGAAGCCGGAATAGCGGGATTTCGGGATGACGAGATCGCCGGGCTGTGGCGCCACCTCGGCCACGATCTCATGGTCCCAGGTGCCATGAGTAATGAGCTTGCCGGCATAGGCGGCATTCTCACGCATGAAGCGCAGCGCGTTCGATTTGTGCCAGACCGGCGACGCCGGCCCGGGCGCCTCCCGCACATCGGCGGAAAACCCGTTCTGGAGGTAGATCACCGCGATGCCGGCAGCGCGGCAATCGGCGATGACGCGGGCGGCCTCGGCGATCACCGGCGGGGCGCCGGAGATGTCAAAGCCGATCAGGTCGAGATAGCCACCGGGCGAGCAATAAGCGTTCTGCATATCCACCACGATCAGCGCGGTTTCGGCGGGGTTCACGCGGAGCGGGTCGGGGCGGGCGGCGATGCTGACGGTCTCGGCCATGGCGGCTCCCGCTCTCGCTGGCGCATCTTTGATGCGGATTTGATATGGAACATGCGGCGTGCCGCCCGGGGCGGGCTAGGATGGGCTGATGCAGGATGCGTTCTGGACCACGCCGGCGCCAGCCCTCTTCCAGGCGCTGGACAGCCGCACCAACGGGCTGACCAGCGCCGAGGCGGCGCGGCGGCTGGCGGAGCATGGGCCGAACAGCGTCGCCAATGGGCATCGGCTGGCGGTGGTGCAGAAGGTGCTGCGACGGCTCTGCGAACCGCTGGTGGCGATCCTGCTGGTTGCCGCGCTGGTCTCCGGCCTGACCGGGGATTGGCCGGGCTTCGCGATCATCCTCGGCATCGTCGCGCTCTCGGTCACTCTCGACGTGGTGCAGGAGCAACGCGCCGAAGCCGCGGCGGCGGCCTTGCGGGACAGCGTTGCGGTGCGCGCGACGGTGCTGCGCGATGGTGAGCCGGTGACCCTGACGGTCGAGCAATTGGTCCCCGGCGATGTGGTCCGGCTGAACCCGGGCGCCCTGGTCCCGGCCGACGGCATCCTGCTGAGCGGCGAGGGCTGCCAGGCGAATGAGGCGCTGCTGACGGGCGAGGCCTACCCGGTTGCCAAGCGCCCGGGCCCGACGCCGGGCAGCCAGCCGGAAGCCGCGACCGGGGCCCTGTTCGCCGGCACCGCGCTGGTCGCGGGCGCGGCCAGCATGCTGGTGGTCGCCACTGGCCATGCGACACGGCTGGGCGCGGTGGCAGCCGCGCTGGCGGCGCGCCGGCCGCCGACGGCGTTTGAGCGCGGGCTGCGCGGCCTCGGCCTGCTGATCCTGCGGCTGACGGTCTTCCTGGTGCTGTTCGTCCTGCTGGCGCATCTGGCGTTTCACCGGCCGCCGCTGGAAAGCTTTCTCTTTGCCGTGGCGTTGGCGGTGGGCCTGACGCCGGAGCTCCTGCCAATGGTGACCACCGTCACCCTCTCGCGCGGCGCGCTGCGCATGGCGCGGCGGCAGGTCGTGGTGAAGCGCCTGGCGGCGATCCACGACCTTGGCGCGATGGATGTGCTGTGCACCGACAAGACCGGCACGCTGACCGAAGCGCGGATCACGCTGGCCGCGTCGGACAGCCCGCGCACGCTGGAACTGGGTGCGGTCAATGCCGGGCTGGCGGCCGGGCAGCCTTCATCGCTGGATGCGGCGATCCTGGCCGCGGCTCGTCCCGGGCCCGATTGGCAGGCCGAGGCAGAGGCCCCCTTCGGCTTCGAGCGCCGGCGCTCCGCGGTTCTGGCCGTGCAGGGCGGGCGCCGCCTGCTGGTGGTGAAAGGCGCGCCGGAGGCGGTGCTGGCCGCCTGTACCCGGGCCGAAAGCGGGGCTTTTCAGCCTCAGGCGCTGCTGGCCGCCGCTACGGAGCAAGGCGCGGCGGGGCGCCGTTTGCTTGGCATCGGGTTGCGCGAATTGCTGTCGGGTGAGGCTTTCGAAGGGCCAGAGTCGGAACGCGACCTCGCCTTCGTCGGCTTCCTGAGCTTCGCCGATCCGCCGAAGCCCAGCGCGGCGGCGGCGGTGGCGCGCCTCGCAGCGCTTGGCGTCAGGACCAAGATCGTCTCCGGCGATGCCGCGCCGGTGGTCCGGCATCTGGTCGCAACGCTCGGCATTCCGGCCGAAGGGCTGCTCACCGGCGATGAGATTGCCGAGCTGGACGATCTGGCCCTGGCGGCGCGGGTGGAGCGGGTCGACCTCTATGCCCGCGTCTCGCCCGAGCAGAAACGGCGGGTGATCCTCGCGCTCAAGGCACGCGGCCATACGGTGGGCTTCATCGGCGATGGCATCAACGACGCGCCAGCGATCCACGCCGCCGATGCCGGGATTTCGGTCGAGGGCGCGACGGAGGTGGCGCGCGCCGCGGCCGACCTGATCCTCCTCACGCCCGATCTTGGCGTGCTGGCCGATGGCGTGGCCGAGGGGCGGCGGACCTATGCCAACGTGATGAAGTATGTCCGCATGGGCACCAGTTCCAATTTCGGCAACATGCTGTCGATGGCCATCGCGTCGCTCGCCATTCCCTTCCTGCCGCTGCTGCCGGCGCAGATCCTGCTGAACAACCTGCTCTACGATCTCTCGGAGATGGGCATCCCCTTCGATGCGGTCGATCCCGCCGACCTCGCCCAGCCGCATGGCTGGGACATGCAGGCGGTGCAGCGCTTCACCCTGGTGATGGGCCCGCTTTCCTCGGTCTTCGATCTGGCGACCTTCGCGCTGCTGTTCTGGGGCTTTTCCACCAGCCCGGAGCAGTTCCGCACCGCCTGGTTCGTCGAAAGCATGGCGACGCAGATCCTGGTGATCTTCCTGATCCGCACCGCTGGTCCGGCCTGGCGGGCGGTGCGGCCGCATCCGGCGTTGATCGCCACCTCGCTCAGCGCGCTGGTGGCGGCGGTGGCGATCGCACTCGGCCCCTTCGCCGGGGTGTTCGGCTTCGCACCGCTGCCAGCCGGGCTGCTGGCGGCGATCGCCGGCCTTGTGCTGGTCTATCTGGGGCTGGCGGAGGCGCTGAAGCGCCGCGCGGTGCGCTGAGGCTGGCGGTGCGGGGCGTTGACCGCTGGCAATAGGCGGGACTGGCGCTTCACCGCCGGGTGCGTACCCCGGCCGCGGCACCCAGGCGGGCGCGCGGCGCGCGTGTCAACCCCGCGTGCCGCCGGCCGCCGTCAGCATCAGCTCGGCGTGCGGGCCGAGACGGATCGAAGCCGCCCCGACGCTTCCGCCTGAACGGAGGTTACCCTGGGCATTATATTGTCCAGGGCAAGAAATCCGTTCAGGCGAGTCCATCTGAACGGATCTTGCTCTAGCAGGTTGCTGAAATTCACCCTCGCGATTGGCGCCTGAATGTGATTCGATGTGCTGATTGTGCGGCGAGGATCGAATGCGGGGCAGTGACGAGGTCAGGGGCTCATTGTTCAGCTATGTGG
>CAITYE010000180.1 GCA_903896535.1 uncultured Paracraurococcus sp. | reverse complement strand
TTCGCCAGCGTCGCCGGCATCGAGCTGACCCATGTGCCCTATACCGGCGCGGCGCCGGCCCAGGCCGCGCTCGTCTCCGGGCAGGTGCAGGGGGGCTTCCTGAACTCGACGGTGGCCGTGCCGCAGATCCGCGCCGGCGCCTTGCGGGGTATCGCGGTGGCCGATGCAACGCGGTGGCGGGAATTGCCGGAACTGCCGACCACTGCCGAGCTCGGCTATCCCGCGGCGGCTGCGATCAGCTGGTATGGCATCCTGGCGCCGGCCGGTTTGCCGCCCGCCTTGCGCGACCGGCTGGCGAGCGATCTCCGGGTCGTTCTGGCGCGACCTGCGGTGCGGGAGAAGATCCTCGCTGCCGGGCTCGATCCGCTCGATGTCGGACCCGAGCCCTTCGCGGCCCAGATCGCCGCCGAGACTGTCCGCTGGGCCGGGGTGGTGCAGGCGGCGGGCATCAAGCCCGACTGATACCTACGGCACGAGGCTGTGACTCGTGCCAAGCGCCCGCGCAGCCGTCGCGGCCAACGCCGCACGCTTCAGGAAACCGGAGGTTTCCGCCCGGCGCGTGATGGCCAGAAAAAGCTAGAGCATGCTGCGTTCACATGCGTTCATGCAGCCCGCTCTAGCATTTGTTGGATCGCGCGATTCAGCGCCTTCGGCGATTCCGCCTCAACGCATCGCGCTCTAACACCCCCGTTCAAAGGATTTGACCGCTGGTATGAGAACGCCGCGTCGTACCAGGCCAAGCAGGGCAAGCCCCGCCGCCCAGGCGAGACCGAGCGGCGGCGCGGGAATATTGCAGGGCCCCGGGCTGCTGGTATTGCCAGAGACGGTGGCCGGCCCCTGGACGTCGTAGACGAGGCCGCAGAAATTATTGCCGGTGACGCTGAGATTGGTGCCGCTGTCGGCGAAGTTCTTCACCCCGACCGTCTGATCACCGGGGTTGAAATTGGTGAAGCTATTGCCGGTGATGCTGGCGGCGTTCGAGCCCCAGATCAGTCCCTCGGACCCATAGGCGATCATGGTCCAGTTATCGGTATTGTTGCCCTGGGTGATGGTGTTGTTGGCGATCGTCGCATTGCCGCCATTGGGCAGGTCGATGGCGTAACTCGTGGTGCCGGTCACGCCATCGTCCAGGGAATTGCCGCTGATGAAGTTATTCGCGGCGCGGCTTTTGATGTCGTGGCCGATATTGGTGCCGGTGAAGACCCCGTTATTGACGGTGAGCGAGGCGAGGCGGTTGGCATAGATCGCGTGCGTATAGCCGGTGCCGGAGCCATTGCCGCTAAAGAGCGAGCCGATCACGGTCAAGGAGCCGGTGCCATCGACGCCCGGGGTCGAGAGAATGCCGTTCTGGTTGTTGATGAACTGGCTGTCCAAGACCGTCAGATTGCCGGCTTCCTGACGGATACCGGCCGCGTTGCCGCCATTGCCATCAGTGATGGCGGCATTCTCGAAGACCAGGTTGCTCAGCGTCACATCGGCGCGAACGATCAGGTAGCCCTTGAAGTTGGACAGCTCCGTGCCCGGTGTCTGGTTGAAGGTCGGCAGGCCGAAGCCGTCATTCACGCCGGTGATGGTCAGCGCCTTGCCGATGGTCGCAACCTGGTCCGTATAGGTGTAGCCGGCCGGGCCGCCATGCATAAGGATGGTATCCCCGGCACTGGACGCCGAGATGGCCGCGGCGAGCGTCGCGTAAGTATAACCCGGCCCGACCTGGAGCGTTGCCGCTGCCCCAGGGGACACGACAGCCAGGATCAGCCCCAAGCAGTAGATCAGTTTTGGCATTGGCTTCCCCGCCTCTCCGGCACCATCAGTATCGGCCGAGCGCAGGGCCCTGGTCCAGCGGCCGGTGCCTACAACTCGATGAAAACGCCACCGGCTTCGATTTTCACCGGATAGGTCGCAACCGGCACCTCCGCCGGCTCGTTCAGCGCGGCCCCGGTGCGGATATCGAAGCAGGCCTGATGCAGCGGGCATTCCAGCTTGCCGTCCTCGCAATAGCCGTCGGTCAGCAGGGCGTATTCATGCGTGCAGACATCGTTCACGGCGAAGATGCCATCAGCGAGGCGCACCACCGCCACCGGCGTGTCACCGATCCGCACCGCAAGCGGCATGTTTTCCACCAGGTCCGCCTCGGCGGCGACGCGATGCCAAGCCATCCTTCCCTCCCTCTCCACTGCCCTGCCGATAGCGCGGCGCGGGGCCGCGGTCACCCGCCCAGCACCCAGTCGCGGAAGAGCGCGAGGTCGATATTGCCGCCGCACAGCACGAGCCCGACCCGCCGCCCGCGCATCTGCGCCCTCTCCTGCAGCAAGGCCGCCAGCGGTGCCGCCCCGGCGCCCTCGGCCAGATTGTGGGTATCCTGCCAATAGGCGCGGATGGCGGCGGCGACCTCGGCGTCAGAGACGGTGACGACGCGGGCGGCGCCACGGCGGATGATCGCGAGCGCGCCGGCATCTGGAATCCGCACGGCCATGCCATCGGCCCGCGTATCCGCGCTCGGCACGGTCACCGGATGGCCGGCGGCGAAGCTCAGCGCATAGGCTGGCGCGGCGGTGCTCTGTACGCCGATGATCTGGGTGGACAGGCCGAGCAGGTCGCGCGCCATGATGCAGCCGCAGATGCCAGAGCCGAGCCCGATCGGCACATAAAGCGCATCGAGCGGCGGTGCGGCGCGGAACAGTTCCAGCGCATAGGTTGCGACCCCGCGCACCAGATCCGGCGCGAAGCTCGGGGCGAATTCCAGCCCCCGGGCCGTGGCGAGGTTCGCCGCATGGGCCCGCGCCGCATCGAAATCGGCGCCGTGTTCGACCAGATCCGCGCCGAGTGCCTGCATGGCCGCGTTCTTCTCCGCGCTGTTGCCGTGTGGCACCACAATCGTCACCGGCATGCCATGCCGGGCGCCGGCATAGGCGAGGCTTTGGCCATGATTGCCGCGGGTGGCGCTGACGATCCCGGCCGGTCGCAGGGGCCGGCGGGTCAGCGCGTCGAGATAGGTGAGGCCGCCACGCACCTTGAAGGCGCCGGTTGGCGTATGGTTTTCATGCTTGACCCAGACTTCGGCGCCCGCCCGCGCGGCCAGCAGCGGCCAGGCATATTGCGGTGTCGGCGGGAAGGCCTGGTGGACGAGGCGGAGGGCGGCCTCCAGCGCGGGCAGGTCGAACATCGCGCAAGCATGCGCGACCGCCCCGCGCTGGGAAAGCCCAGGTTTAGAGAGGGCTTCGTTGAGGAGGATCACACGGTGATCCACCTCAACGAGGATAGCCTGCTCTAGCTGTTAGGTTTTCTAGAGCAAGAAACCCGTTCAGCTGAGTCCACCTGAACGGATATTTCTCTAGAGCGGCTTGAGATTGGTTGCGGCCGCCTTGCCGCGTTCCATCACCACGTCAAAGGTGACCTTCTGATTGTCTTGCAGGCCTTGCAAGCCGGCCTTCTGCACGGCGGTGATGTGGACGAAGACGTCCTTGCCACCATCATCCGGGACGATGAAGCCGAAGCCCTTTGTTGCATTGAACCATTTCACGGTACCGTTCGCCATAAGACGTGCCCCCTCCTGTTTATGCCTGGACGCCGATCGTCCAGGCGATGGCCGACCGGCTGGATCGGCTTGGGGCACCCTGGGGAAAACCCTGGGAAGGCACGACAAGGCGGGATGGCAGCGGTTGGCTTTTGCCAGTGACCACGTTTTGGGCGGGTGACGCAAAGAAAAACGTCGTGGACCCCGCATTTCCCTAGAGCATGATGCGTGCGCGTTCGCTCACGCATTCCGCTCCAACTGTTGTTTGGTCCCGGGATTCAGCCCCTTCGGCCATTCCGCCGCAACGCATCCCGCCCTCAGCGGGCACCCCGCAGGTCGATGCTGCGCTGCGGCATGAAGGGCAAAAAAAGACGGGCGGGACCTTGCGATCCCGCCCGCCGTATCGAAGCGGCAACCGGACTTTAGAAGTCCATGTCGCCCATGCCGCCCATGCCGCCGCCCGGGCCACCGGCCGGCCCAGCCGACTTCTGCGGCCGCTCGGCCACCATCGCCTCGGTGGTGATCAGCAGCGCCGACACCGAGGAGGCGTCCTGCAGCGCCGTGCGCACGACCTTGGTCGGGTCGATGATGCCGGCATCGACGAGGTTCTTGTACTCGTCGAGCTGGGCGTCGTAGCCATAGGCGTACTCGTTGCTGCGCAGCACTTCGCCCGCGATCACGGCGCCGTCCTTGCCGGCGTTCTCCGCGATCTGCTTCAGCGGGGCCTGGATGGCGCGGCGGATGATCTCGATCCCCACCTGCTCATCGTTGTTCAGGCCCTTCAGGGTGTGCAGGTTGGTGCTGGCGCGCAGCAGCGCGGTG
This sequence comes from uncultured Paracraurococcus sp., assembly GCA_903896535.1. Classification (GTDB taxonomy): domain Bacteria; phylum Pseudomonadota; class Alphaproteobacteria; order Acetobacterales; family Acetobacteraceae; genus CAITYE01. The sequence continues at coordinate 257 of CAITYE010000180.1, read as the reverse complement.
CCACCGCCCGGCACGATGCCTTCCTGCACGGCGGCGCGGGTCGCATGCAGCGCGTCATCGACGCGATCCTTGCGCTCCTTCAGCTCGGTCTCGGTATGGCCGCCGACGCGGATGATGGCGACGCCGCCGGCGAGCTTGGCCAGCCGCTCCTGCAACTTTTCGCGATCGTAGTCCGAGGTGGTCTCCTCGATCTGCGCGCGGATCTGGTTGCAACGCCCCTTGATGTCGTCGGCCTTGCCGGCGCCTTCGACGATCGT
>CAITYE010000179.1 GCA_903896535.1 uncultured Paracraurococcus sp. | reverse complement strand
CGCCAGCCCGTCAGCGACGGTGCGGACGATCTGCGCGGGCGCGATATCGCCCTGGTAGTTGCAGCCGAAGGCGGCCATCACGCCGACCCGCGTCACCGCGATGCCGGCGGCCTGGTGCACCGCCGTCTGCTTGCGCATCGCCTCCAGGTTCTCGGCATGGCCGCGATTGAGGTTCTTGCGGCTGAAGGCGTCCGAGGCGGCCAGGCTGATCGAGCCCACCATGGTCAGCCGGTCCTGGAAGGCCAGCGCGCGGTTCAGCCCGTTCTCGTTGAACCAGAGCGCGGCGTAGTGCACGCCCGACCGCGGGCGGAAGCCACCGCAGACCGCCTCGGCATCGGCCCAGCCGGGGACCAGGCGCGGATTGACGAAGGAACAGACCTGGATGTGCGAAAGGCCGGTGGCCGCCAGCGCTTCGATCAGCGCGATCTTGTCGGCGGTGGCGATGGGCCCCGGTTCGATCTGGAAGCCCTCACGCGGGCCTTCCTCGAAAATCTCGACATGGGTGGGTAGGTCGGTCATGGGCGCGCCTCCGTCAACGCGCCGAATCTAGACCAGGATCGCCCGGGACCGAAGCGGCCCCGGGCGGCCGGCGCGTCAGTTGCCGGGGCCGGCGATCGTCACCTCGATCCGGCGGTTCTGGGCGCGGCCGGCGGGGGTGGTGTTCGAGGCGATGGGGTTGGCATCGCCACGACCATCGGCCGAGACGATGGCGCGCGGCACGCCGCCCCGCACCAGCGTATCCGCCACCGTATCGGCGCGGCGGGAGGCGAGGTCGATATTGCTGGCAATGCCCTGGCGGCGCAGCTCCGGCCCGACGGCGGCATTATCCGTATAGCCTTCGACGATCACCCGGCTGTTCTGCAGGCCCTGCAGGGTCGGGACCATTTTCGTCAGGGTACGGCGGGCGGTCTCGTTGATCTCATAGCCGCCGGAGGGGAAGAGCACGCGGTCGCTCATCGTCACCTTCAGCCGGTTATCCAGCATCTGGATCGTCGCCTCATCGGCGCTGTACTTGGACTGGAGGTCCCGATAGGCGGACTGGAGGTTCTCATACTGGGATGCCGGCACACAGGCGGTGAGGCCGGTGGCGGCAAGCAGCATCGGCAGGGCGCGGCGGGCGAAGCGTTTGGTCATGGCGGACACCTCAAGCAAATTTCGATTGTTCGGATAGTATGCCACCTACCCCCGCGCCGCTACCCCGGTTCGGCCCATCAGAACCGGAAGCTCACCGCCATGAAGGGGCCGTTGAAGCCGGTGTTGAGATCGATACCGTTGCGAGACTTCTCGAAGCCCAGGCTCCGCCAGCCGACCTTGCCCACCGCCCAATCCGCGAAGGCGTAGTCGATCGAGCCGATCCCCTGCCAGGAGAGCCGCGAGCCCGCGCCGAAGCCGCCGAGATCGCCATAGAGCGTAACGCCCGCGCGCGGCGAGAAGGCCGCCGTGTAACGGGCGGCGATCACCGGCTCGATCCAGCTCATCGTCGTCTTGTTGATGTATCCGGGCGCCAGCCCGGGATCGAGCGAGATCTTGGTGCTGACATCCCAGTACCGCATGCCGCCACCGACCTCAAAGGCCATGCGCGGCGCGGCATAGACGCGATAGAGACCCAGCATTTCGAGAGTGGTGTTCAGCAGCAGCGCATGCCCGCCATCGAAGACGATGCCCCGCGTCTGCAACGGCGGCCGCACGCCGGCATAGACGATGTCGCCCAGCAGCGTGAAGCGATCGTAGCGTGCCTCCGCCGTCAGCATGATCGGCGCGCTCGAAAGATCGCCCAGCACCTTGCCGCTGCCCATGTCGAAATGCGGCTGCACGCGCTGATAGGGCGTGGTGATGCCGCCCGAGACGCCGGGCAGCCAGGCATAGGGCGTGAGCGCAAAGGACCAGCCGGGTTGCAGCGCCGGGACGGTCAGGCCCGCTTCGGGCCGGACGGCGGCGGCTGGCGCGGGCGCTGTCGTGGCGATCCCCGCAACCGTGGTCTGAGCCGCCGCGGGCAGCGTCAGGCACAGCCCCACCAACCCCATCATCCAATGTCGCATCGCCATGCCCTGTCGCCCCTCCGTGGGAACCGTCTCTCCGGGCAGGATTAGCGCACTATCCATACAGACGAAATCGTCCGAACGGGCGTCACGCGCTGAAATATATTAATGCCCAAGGACCTTACCCCTAGCCTCGACCGGGGCTGGCGGCAGCAGACTGGCCCGGCGGGATCAATGATTCCGAATGGCCTTCAGCGCTTCATCGAGCGGCGCGGCGGAGACGGGCAGCAAGCCATGGAAAGGCCGGTCCTGTTCCAGCACCAGCAGCAGCGCGCTGCTGAAAGCGACGGCGCCGATGCCCATCGCCGCGATGATGGTGCGGTTGGCCGGCGCATAGAGGCCGGTCGCGAAAAACAGGACCGTCAGCCAGACGATCAGCAGGACCATCATGGCCGGCTGGATGCCATAGGCATTCTCCCGCGTCATGAGCTGCGCCCTTTGCTGCGTAATCTCCATGGCAAGACGCGCCATCTGGCTATGCAGGAAGACCTCGCGCGGCGTGGTCGGCTCGATCGGCAGTATCCATTCCAGCAGCGGCGTGGCTTTGGCGATATCGACCTTCGCCGCCACACTGATATCGTTGCGCGCCCTTTCCGTCCGCTCAATCAAAGCGCGGCGAACCGGCTGGGCCGCATCGCCGTATTCGCGCAGCACCATGTCGAGCAGCACCACCTTGCTGGCGAGATCAGCCACCGCCGTCTCCTGCTCTCGGAAGCGCCCGGAGGAGGAGGCCAGCAGCATCCCGATCGCCGCCGCGGTCATGCCGGTCAGCAGCGTCTGCACCAGCCGGACCGCATCACGGGACCCGTCGGTGGCGTGCTCGTGATGCGGCCGGATCCACAGGCCGACCAATCCGGCGCCGAAGAAGCAGACAAAGGCGATGAGGGCGACGGCAACGGGCTGCAAGGCGATCCGATCCGGTCACGATGAGAGGGGGCGCGGGCAGGCCCCGCCGAAGGCTGGGTGACGCCGCGGCCGCGCTGCGCCTATATGCCCCGTGTCAGGAGAGCGCGCCATGACCGATTCACCGGAAACCGCCGAAGCGCCGCATGGCTGGCTGCGGGCCCTTGCCCTTTATATCGTCATGGTCGGGGCGGCGATGATCGCCACCGCCTGGACCAGCGCCCGGGTGCAGGACCCGATCAACGGGCCGCGCATCCTCTGGCTTTGGCTGGCGCTCGTGCCGCTGTATTTTGGGGCCTGCGTCTGGAATGGCTGGGCCGGGGCGCGAGAGCGAGGGACGGTGTTGCGGCTGCTGGCGACCCAGGCGCTGCATTGGTTTGCCTTCGTCGCGGCCATGCTGATGGTCCTCAGCCAGACCATGCGGGCGGTGCTGAGCGATAACTCCGTGGGCATGGTGCTGTTGATGCTGCTCACCCTCGGCACCTTCGTCGCCGGTGTGCATGCCTGGTCGCTGCCGATCTGCCTGACCGGCATCGCGCTGGCGGTGCTGGCGATGTCGGTCGGCTGGATCGAGGAGACGGTCCTCGCCCTGTTGCTGGCCGCTGCCGGGGCGCTTGCCGTGCTCGGCCTCATGGTGCTGCTGCGGCGCCACTTCGCGCCGCTGGCGGCAGCCGCGCCCCTGGTCGCGGCGGCGCGCGACGGATAGGGTTCGATCCGTAACTTTGGCCCGGGCACCCAGCCGCATGCCGTTTGATCGACGAGCCGCGCTTGCTGCCCTTTTTGCGACCGGCCTGCCCGGTTGTACCTCGCTCGGCCCAAGCCGGCTCGATCGTGATCAGCTCGATTATACGCGCGCCGTCGCCGATGCCAGCAAGCAGCAGACGCTGTTCAACCTGGTGCGGCTGCGCTTCGGCGATGCGCCGGCCTTCCTTTCGGTGAATCAGCTCGTCTCCAGCTACAGCCTGCAGCGCAGCGGCAGTGCCAGCACCAACATCTTTCCCTCCGGCGCCATCAACACCTTCTTCGGCCTGGGCGGCAATGTGCAGCTGACGGATACGCCGACCTTCACCCTGCAACCCGTGGCGGGCGACCAATTCGTCGAATCCTACCTCCGCCCCATTGCCCCGGACGAGGTGATCCCGTTGATCCAGGGCGGCATCCCCGCCGACCTGCTGCTCTGGCTGATTGCCCAAAGCATCGGCACGCTGCAGAACACGCATCCCCTGGCGCGCGGCCATCGTGGCGGCTCCCCTGGCTTTCGCCAGACGCTGGCCGATCTGCGCCGGCTGCAGGAAGGCGGCGCGATGACCGTTGCGATGCGCGGGGAAAAGGCGGATCGCCACGCCTATCTGCAATTCAATACCGCAGAACGCCCAGAGCTGGCGCAGGTGCAGCGTGAGCTTTATGCGCGACTTGGTGTCGCCGCAGCGGCGCAGGAGGTGAAGGTGGTCTACGGCACCGGAACTTCGCCACGGGCAGCGCCGGCCAGGAGGCCGGAAATCCCCATCCTGACCCGTGCGCTGATCGGCGTGATGTCGGCCGTCGCAGCCGAAATCGAGGTGCCGGAGGCGGCAGTCCGCAGCGGTCGCACCAAACCGACACTGCGCGAGCCGGGCGATCCGCCGCCGCTGCTGCGGGTGCATTCCGGCCCGACCCCGCCCGAGAACCCCTATGCCGCAGTGCGGTTCGCCGAGAGCTGGTACTGGATCGACGATACTGATTTTCGCTCGAAGCTCGTCTTCACCGTCTTCGAGTTACTGAAATCCATCGCCGAAAGCCCGCAAGCGCGGAACGCGACCGTGCTGACCATCCCGACGCGCTGAGCGCTCGCTTTAGAGCGGGATGCGTTGAGGCAGAATCGCCGAAGCCGCTGAATCCGGCGACCAATCAAAAGTTCGAGCGGGCTGCGTGAACGTATGTGAACGCACCGCGCTCTAGCCGCCCGTCCCGCCCAGCGATACCCTATCGATGCGGCGGGGTTCGGAGGCCGGAATGAGTCTCGGTCGGCGGTTATCGATGACGGGGCTGCTGGGCGGCATGGCCGCGCTTGCCGGGTGCACCTCGATCGGGCCGCGCAGCCTGAACCGCGATCAGCTCGACTACACCCGCGCCATCTCGGAATCGAGCAAGCGGCAGACGCTCTTTAACCTCGTGCGGATGCGCTACGGCGATGCGCCATCCTTCGTCGCAATCAACCAGCTCGTCTCCAGCTACAGCCTGCAGAGTTCAGGCAGCGGTGGCTTCGGCGCCTTTCAGTCCAACTTCACGCGCTGGGGCCTGCTGGGTGGGCTGCAATACACGGATACCCCCACCTTTACCCTGCAGCCCGTGGTCGGCGACCAGTTCGTCGAGGCGTATCTGCGCCCGCTGGCGCCGGACGAGGTGCTGCCGCTGATCCAAAGCGGCATCCCCGCCAACCGGCTGTTCTGGCTGGCGCTGCAATCCATCGGCCCGCTGCAGAACTCCCAGCCGCTTGGCCGCGGCCGGCATACCGGCTCGCCGGAATTCTATCAGGCGCTGGACCTGATCCGGCAAGTCCAGGACGCCGGTGGCCTCGGCGTCGAGGTCCGCAAGACCAAGGATCGCAACCGCGCCTTCCTGATTTTCGATACCCGGCATCTCCCGCACATGGCGCCCCTGGTGCAGCAGATCTACCGGCTCCTGCGCGTCTCGCAGCCCTCCTCATCCCGGTTGGTCGAGGTCTTCTACGGCCATGACGGCGGTCCGGCCGGGCGCGCGGCAATCCCGATCATGACGCGGTCGCTGCTTGGGGTCATGGCGGCGATCTCGGCGGAAATCGAGGTGCCGCAGGCCGATGTCGAGGCCCGCCGCACCCTGCAGACGCTGCGCGAGCCGGGCGACCAACGCCATGTGCTGAGCATCCAAAGCGGCGCCGAGCCGCCCCCACGTGCCTATGCCGCGGTGCAGATCGAAGAGACCTGGTTCTGGGTCGCCGATAATGACATGTCCTCAAAGTTGACCTTCAGCATCCTGCAACTGCTGAAAGCGATCGCCGAGAGCACGCAGGACACATCCTCAGCGGTGCTGACCATCCCCACCCGGTGAAGACCCCAGCGGACCAGCCGGGCGACAAGCCGGCGGCGCTGTGATAATCAGGAATATGGTTCGAGTTCCATCATGAGCGCCACGACCGGCCGCTTGGCCGAGGCGGCACCGCTGCCCTCGACCCGGCTTTGGGCGACGCCGGCGCGGCTGCGCGAATGCATGACCTGCGGGCAGTTCCAGAACGTACCCTCCCTCACCCCAGGGACGCGGGCCGATTGCCTGCGTTGCGGCATACAGATCCGGCGCGGCATGGCCGATCCGCTGGGCCGCGCCCTGGCATTGAACCTAGCCGCGCTGGCCATCCTCATCGTCGCCCTGACCATGCCGCTGATGACGGTGAGCACGGCGGGGATGACCCGCGACGCGACGCTGCTTTCCGGCCCGCGTGGCATGGGGGCGAGCGGGCTCTGGCCGCTTGAGGTCATGGTGCTCTTTACCACCGCGGTGGCGCCGGCCTTCAAGCTGGGGCTGATGGCCTATGTGCTGGCCGGGGTGCGGCTGCCCCGCCCGCCACGCCATCTGCGGCGGGCCTATGCGCTGGCGCTGCATCTGCGGGCCTGGTCGATGATCGAGGTCTTCCTGATCGGCATGGCCGTTGCCTATTCGAAGCTGGTCGATCTCGTGCACCTGGAAGTCGGGCTGGCCGTCCTGGCGCTGTTCCTGCTGATGGTGACGATGATTGCCGCGGATTACGTGCTGGACCGGCAAGCCCTGTGGGAGGCGATGGAGGCGCGGGGCATTCCGCATGCGGATATCGACCATGCCGCGACCGCCCTGTCACAGCCGGGGGACGGCGCCGTATCCTGCCACACCTGCCAGCTGGTCTGCCTGCCAAGCCAGGGGCATGAGGCGTGTCCGCGCTGCGGCAGCCACCTGCATGCGCGCAAGCGTAACGCCATCGCCCGCACCTGGGCGCTGCTGATCGCCGCCGCCATCCTCTATATCCCCGCCAACTACTATCCTGTGCTACAGCTTATCCAGTTGGGCTCAGGCGCCCCCAGCACCATCCTCGGCGGCGTGGTAGAACTGGTCGATGCCGGCCTGCTGGGCCTGGCGGCACTGGTCTTCTTTGCCTCGGTCGCGGTGCCCATGATGAAGCTCGCCGGGCTGATTACGCTGCTGGTGCTGACCCAGCGCCGGGCCGCAGGCCGGCTTAGGGCACGGGCGCAGATGTATTACATCGTCGAAGCCATCGGCCGCTGGTCGATGATCGACATCTTCATGGAGACCATCCTGGTGGCCCTGGTACAATTCGGCGGTGTCGTTCGGATTGAGCCGGGCGTCGGCGCGGTGGCCTTCTGCGCGGTCGTGGTGCTGACCATGTTCGCGGCTGAAAGCTTCGATCCACGGCTGATGTGGGATGCGGTCGGGCAGAACCATGTGCCGGAGGAGGTAGCGTGAGCGGCAGCGGTCATCCGGAAGCCACGGTCCGCGCGAAGGTCGAACGCCGCCGCGGCATCGCGCCGATCTGGCTGATTCCCCTCGCGACGGTGCTGGTCGCGGCCTATCTCGTCTGGCACGAGTTCAATAGCCGCGGCCCGCTGATCCAAGTGGGCTTCCGCACGGCGGAGGGGCTGACCGCCGGACAGTCGCAACTGCGGATCCGCGACGTCGCCGTGGGCAAGGTGGAGACCATCGGGCTGACGCCGGACCACCAGCGGGTGCTCATCGGCATCCGCATGAACAAGTCCGAGACCGACCTGCTGACCGAGGACGCGCAGTTCTGGGTGGTGAAGCCGCGCATTTTCGCCGGCAATGTGTCCGGCCTCGATACCCTGATCTCCGGGTCCTACATCCAGATCCAGCCAGGTGCCGGACGGCAGGCGGCCAGCAATAATTTCACCGGGCTGGAAGACCCCCCGGTGCGCCAGTTCGACGAAAAAGGCGTGACGGTGCATCTGCGGGCGCCACGCCTCGGCTCGCTCAGCATCGGCTCGCCGGTCTTTTATCGGGATCTCCAGGTCGGGCAGATCGTCGCCTGGGACCTGACCAAGATGGACGAATACGTCACCGTCTCGGCCTTCATCACCGCGCCCTATGACAAGTTCATCACCGGCAATAGCCGCTTCTGGAACGCCTCCGGCCTGCAGGTGAAGCTGGGCGCGGAAGGCGTGCAATTGCAGGTCGAATCGCTGCGCGCGGTGCTGCTGGGCGGGATCGCCTTCGATACGCCGAGCCTGCCGGACCAGGCGCCGACGCCGCTCGCTGCCGATCGGGTCTTCACGCTCTATACGGATCGGGCCGATGCCGACCGCGCCCTGCTGAAGCGGCGCGTCCCGATGATGTCCTATTTCGATGACAGTATCTCGGGCCTGCCGGTCGGCGCGCCGGTGGTGTTCCAGGGCATCCGGATTGGCCAGGTCAGCGGCTTGGATCTGGAATGGGACGAGAAGGAGAGCCGGCTGCGGGTGCCCGTGCGCTATGAGATCGAGCCCGAGCGCATCGCCATCAGCTCCTCGGTACTGAACCGCGGACCGATTGAGAATGCCCGCCTTCTCATCAAGGAAGGCCTGCGCGCGCGGCTGGCCAGCGCCAATCTGCTGACGGGGCAGCAGCAGATCTCCCTCGACTTCATCGCCGATGCCGAACCGGCGGAGCTCACGATGCATGGCGATGTCCTGGTCATCCCCTCCGCCCCCGGCGCCCTCGCCGGGGTGATGGAAGGCGTCAACCGCGTGATCGCGAAGATCGACCAGATCCCCATCGCGCAGATCGGGCGCAACCTGAACAACACCCTCGCCGGCACCGACCAGCTGGTGCGGGGGCCAGAGATCAAGGGCGCGATCACTGCCCTGCGTAGCGCCCTCGGCTCGGTTCAGGATGTCGCCAAGCGGATCGATCAGGCGGCCACGCCGGCGCTGCGCGACCTGCCGGCCACCATGAAGACCGTGCAGGAGGCCGTGGGCAACGCCAATCGCCTCATCGGCTCCGTCCAGCGCGGCTATGGCGACGACAGCCAGTTCAACCGCGACCTCGACCGGCTGATCGATCAGCTGACGGTCGCCACCCGCTCGGTCCGCACCCTGGCGGACCAGCTCAACCGCACTCCGGAGGCGCTGATTCGCGGCCGGACAACGGGAAGCCCCTGACATGCCCATCGCCCGCCGCGCCGCCCTGGCCACCCTGCTGCTCGGCGCCTGCAGCTCGAAAGAACCGGCGCTTTACACCATGGTCGCGGTCCCCGGGGAGCTTCGCCGCGGCGGGCCGCGCCACGTGACCGTGCGGGAAGTGGCGCTGGCACGCATCCTCGATCGCCAGCAGATCGTCCGCAATGCCGGCGCCGTGCGGCTTGATGTCGCCGGCAACGAGTGGTGGGGAGAGCCGCTGGAGGCGATGACGACCCGGCTGCTGGTCGAAAATCTGGGCCAGCGCCTGCCGCAATCGAACATCGTCGCCTCGACCGGGGCCATCTCCTTTGCCGGCGACGTGACGGTGGAGGTCAACCTGCAGCAACTGGGCCTGATCGCGCCGGGGGAGCTGACGCTCGCTGCCCAGGTCTCGATCAACCCGCGTGACAGCGTGCGCCGGACGGTGACGCGGCGCTTCGTGCTGACCCAGCCGCTGGCAAGTGCCGATACCCCGGCCTTCGTCCTCGCCGCCTCCGCCGCCTTCGGGCAGCTCGCTGATGCAATCGCCGGGATGCTCGTCGCGGGCTGAGCGTCCGGTCCGGGGCCCTCAGGCCGCCAGCGGCGCCGCTTCCCGGCCGCGAATGAAATCGGCCGCTTTCTCCGCGATCATCAGCGTCGTCGCATAGGTATTGGCCGAAGTCATGCTGGGCATGACCGAGGCATCGACCACGCGCAGCCCTGCCATCCCATGCACCTGCAGCCGATCAGAGACGACGGCCATGGGATCGGTCTCCGGCCCCATCTTCGCCGTGCCGATCAGGTGATAGGTGGTGCTGCCGTTCTTCTTGGCGAAGTCCAGCAGCTCGTCATCGCTCTGCACATCCGGGCCCGGCAGGGTTTCGCGGTCCAAGAAACGGGCAAGCTCGGGCGTGTTCAGCATCCGCCGTACCAGCCGCATGCCGCCCAGATGCACCCGCACATCCATGGGGTCGGAGAGGTAGTTCGGGTTGATCTCCGGGTCCTCGAAGACATCGGCCGAACGCGCGCGCACCCAGCCCGTGCTCTCCGGCCGGTGCTGCCAGGCACCACAGGTCACGCCGGGATAATCGTCCAGCACGTAGTTCTTCCCCTCGGCGTAGGAGCCAGGGGTGAACACGCATTGCAGATCCGGCTGGTCCAGCCCCTCGAAGCTCTTCCAGAAGACGAAGACGTGGGAGGGCGCGGTGGCCAGGATGCTCGGCTGGCCGGTGGCCCAGCGCAGGATCTGCCCGCCAAGCTTGAGGCCGCGCCCGAGATTGTTCAGCGTCTCGATCCCCGGCTTGGCCCGCATGACCATGCGGGACGCGTAGTGGTCGCGGAAATTGGACCCGACGCCGCGCCGCTCATGCACCACCGGCACCCCGAGCCGGCCGAGCAGATCCACCGGGCCGATGCCCGAGACCTGCAGCAGCCGCGCGGTATTGGCGGTGCCGGCGGAGACAATCACCTCCCGCCGCGCCCTGACCTGCCGCGGCGTGCCGCCGCGTTCGTGCAGATACTCGACGCCAACGGCGCGCTTGCCCTCGAACAGCAGCCGGCTGGCGCGGGCATTGGTCCGCAGATCGAGCGTGCCACGGGCCAGCGCGGGCCGGAGGAAGGCGACCGCGGCCGAGACCCGGCGCCCCTTCTGGATCGCCCGCTGGAAATAGCCGACGCCGGCCTGATCGCCGGAGTTGTAGTCAGGGTTGCGGGGGATGCCGAGGCCCTGGCAGCCCGCGATGAAAGCGTCCGAGACCGGGTGGAACCAGTCCATGTCGGTGATCGGCAGCCCGCCCGTGGTGCGGCCGCGATTGCCCTCGCCGAAGCCGATGCGATTCTCGCTGCGCCGGTAATAGCCGACGCAGTCATCATAGCCCCAGCCGCGATTGCCGCGCTGCGCCCAGCTATCCAGATCGCCCGGCTGGCCCCGGTTGTAGATCATGCCATTGACCGAAGTGGAGCCACCCAGCGTGCGGCCCTGGGTCGTCGAGATCCGCCGCCCGCCGGTCATCGCCAGCGGCTCCGTCTTGAACTGCCAGGTGACCTCCGGGTTCACCAGCGTCTTGATGAAACCAGCCGGGATATGGATGAAGGGGTTACGGTCGGGTGGCCCGGCTTCCAGCACACAGACCGTGACGCCAGGGTCCTCGGTCAGCCGATAGGCGAGCACCGAGCCGGCGGCGCCGGAGCCGACGATGACATAATCGAAGGTATCGGGAGCGGGCTCGGACATCGTGCCTCTCAGGCGGTGAAGTGGGCGGTGACGCGGCCGAGACCGGGGAATTCGGCGATCACCGTATCGCCGGGCACGATCTCAAGCGGGTTGGTGGTGGTGCCGGTGGTAACGAACTGCCCGGCCAGCAGCGGAATCCCCTGGGCGCGGCATTCGTTCACCATCCAATGCAGCGCGGTGCGCGGATCGCCCAGCACGTTGGCGCCCGAGCCGTCCCGCGTGTAGCGCCCACCCACCCGCGCCAGCACCGGCTGGGCGGCAAGGTCATGGCCGCGCCAATCGGCGATCTCCGGCCCCAGCACGTGTTGCCAGGCGCAGGCATTGTCGGCGATCAACTGTGGCCCACCGGCCCGCACGAAATCGGCGAAGCGGCTGTCCGGCACCTCGATGCCAAGCCGCAGGCAGGCGACGGCGTCCAGCACCTCCGCCCGGCTGTATTCGGCGGCGCGCGGCGGCAGGTCGCGGCTGAAGACGAAACCGATCTCGGCCTCGGCGACGCGCATCGCATTGCCGGCGAGGCTGAGCGTCGCGCCATCGCTGTGCACCATCGCGGCGTTGAACCGCCCGACCAGCGGGCCATCGACGCCGATATGGCGCTGCCCGGCGACATTGGTCGCGGCGATCTTCCAGCCAATGAGCGGGCCGGCGATCCATCCCGCCTGGATGGCATAACCCTCAGCACGGTCATGCGGGCGCTGCCCGGGCGGCAGATCGGCCAGGCCCCGTCCGGTGCCGAGCGCCGCGGCGGCGGCGGCGATATGTGCGGCGTCCATGGTCAGCCTCCACGCAGCGGGCGGAAGAAGGCCGCCACCTCGGCGGCCAGCAGGTCCGGCACTTCCAGCGCGGCGAAATGCCCACCGCGCGGCATCACGGTCCAGCGCCGAATGTCACGGTAGTACCGCTCGGCAAGACTGCGCGGCGGGCGCAGGATTTCGTGCGGAAACTCGGCATAGCCGGCGGGGATGTCGATGGTCGTGCCAGCGGGGATCATCTGCGCCCCATGCAGGCGGTCGTAATAGGGCCAGAAGCTGGCACCGATGCAGCCGGTGAACCAGTAAAGCGCGATATTGCCGAGCAAGCGCTCACGCGGCACGGCGCTTTCGATCCGCCCGTCATTGTCGGTCCAGCGCTGGAATTTCTCCGCAATCCAGGCGGCAAGCCCGGCCGGGCTGTCGGTCAACGCGGCGGCGAGGGTCTGCGGACGGGTGCCTTGAATCCACTGATAGCCGGTCTCCTCATGCAGCCAATGGGCCAGCTCGGCCTGGAATTTTGCCTCTGCCGGGCTCGGGCTGCCTTGGAACAGGGCCGGGTCGCGCCGCAGCGCAAGCAAGGTCACGTGAATGCCGAGCATCCGCGCACCATGCCGGGCCGCCATATTGGCCGAGGTGATGCCGCCCCAGTCCCCGCCCTGGGCTGCGAAGCGGGAATAGCCCAACACCTCGGTCATCAGGTCGGCCAGGCAATCGGCCATCGCCGCGATGCCAAAGCGCGGCTGCCCCGGCGCATAGGAGAGCCCGAAGCCCGGCATGGACGGCGCGATGACGGTGAAGGCGTCACGGGGATCGCCGCCAAAGCGCGCGGGGTCGGTCAGGCGCGGGATGATATCGAGAAACTCGAAGACCGAGCCGGGCCAGCCATGCATCAGCAGCAGCGGCATCGGCGCCGGGCCCTTGCCGGGCACGTGCAGGAAATGCAGGTCGATGCCGTGCAGCGGCACCTTGTATTGCGGGAAGGCGTTCAGCGCGGCCTCGGCGGCGCGCCAGTCGAAGCCGGCCTGCCAATGCGCGACCAGCTCGGCCAGATAGGCGGCGGAGGTGCCATAGGCCCAGGGCTCGCCCGGCATCGTCTCCGGCAGCCGGGTCAGCGCGAGCCTGGCCTTGAGGTCGGCCAGCGCTGCTTCGGGCACCGCGAGGGTGAAGGGGATGGGTTGCGCGGCCATGATCGTTTCCTCGGCGGCCAGGATGCCCCGCTAGCCTGCCTTGGGCAACGTGATCCCCGATAGGGCCTGATAGGCGCGGATGACGAAGGCATCGTCGATGCCGCCATGCCCCTGCGCCGCGGCCGAGACGAACAACTGATGCGCCATGGCCGCGAGCGGCACGGGGAAGGCCACCTCCCGCGCGAGGTCACCAACCAGGCCAAGATCTTTGACAAAAATATTCACCGCCGAATGCGGCGTGGTGTCGCCGGCCAGCACATGCGGCATCCGGTTCTCGAACATCCAGGAATTGCCGGCGGCGTTGGTGACGATCTCGAACAGCCGCTCCGGCGCGATGCCGGCCTTGATGCCGAGCGCCATGGCCTCCGCCGCGACCGCGATATGCACGCCGGCCAGCAGCTGGTGGACCACCTTCATGGTCGCGCCCTGCCCGGGCGTGTCGCCGAGCTGCCAGATCTTGGCGGCAATAGCCTCCAGCACCGGCGCCGCCCGCGCCATCGCCGCCGGGCTGCCGGCGAGCATCAGGGTCAGTTGCCCGTCCCGCGCCCGCGCCGCGCCGCCGGAGACGGGGGCATCAACATAAAGCAAGCCATGCGCCGCCGCCTGCGCTGCGAGGTCGCGCGCATCCGCCGGCGCCATGGTGGCGGAGACGATCAGCACGGCATCGCGCGCCAGCCGGGGTGCCGCACCCTGCGGCCCGAAGATCGCGGCGGCGGCCTGCGCCGCGTTGACGGTGAAGACCACCACCGCCTCCGTCCCCTGCGGCAGATCGGCGCCCTGCGCCACCGCCGCCCCGCCGGCCGCGACGAAGGCGGCGCGCGCCTCCGGCCGAGGTTCGAGGCCGGCGACGGCATGCCCGGCCCGCAGCAGGCTGAGCGCCGACCCCATCCCCATGGAGCCGAGCCCGATGACGGCGACCTGCATGACTGCCTCCCCCAATACGCGTCCCGACCCTCGGGCGCGCCCCAGGCCGCGTCAAGCCGGCCGGCATTGACCGCCCGGCGGGGCTGGGGGAGATACCTGCGATGAACCTGCACCGCCTGTTGCGCGCCCGCGCCGCCGAGGGCCGCCCCATCACCGTCGGCCTGATTGGCGCCGGCAAATTCGGCTCCATGTTCCTCGCCAGCGCCCAGCGCATGACCGGGCTGCAGGTGGCGGGCATCGCCGACCTCGCCTTGCCGCGG